>CANGKR010000028.1 GCA_947454355.1 Comamonadaceae bacterium | reverse complement strand
TCGGCAAACTGTTTTTCGTGTGGAAATGTGTAGTGCTCCAGCCACGGCAGCAGGCCTTCGGCGGGCGAGCCGATCACATCGGTTTGCGGGTAATGGATGTGCAGGTCGACAAAGCCGGGCGCGATGCACAGGCCAGGCCAGTGGGTGGTAGGCAGATCGGGGTATTGCGGGGCCAGATCACTGTAGGGCCCGACGGCCAGAATGCGCACGATGCCGTCAGCGCTTCGTCCGGTGACCAGCAGGCCATCGGTCTCGTGGCGAGCTTGAGGGCTGTGCGGATCAGGAAACCACAACAGGCCTGCGCGCCAGCCTTGCATTTCAGTCGTATCTTGTAGCTGTGGCATCGAAAGGCATGAGAAGGGTGAAACGGAGCTGGAGGGCACCATGAAGGGGGTGAAGACGGTGTTACATTGTGCGTCATACGCCTTGCTTGCGAGTGACGGGTTCGATGCCGAACAGGCCTTGGACACAGAGCGTGCAAGTGGTTCAATTTGTATTTTCCCAAAATGACTTCAACCCTGTTGTCCTTGCAAGGCATCACCAAGCGCTACCCGGGCGTGGTGGCCAACCAGGACGTCTCGCTGAGCGTGTTGTCCGGGCAGGCCCATGCCGTGCTGGGCGAAAACGGTGCGGGCAAGTCCACGCTGATGAAAATCATCTACGGCTCGGTCAAGCCCGACGAAGGCCAGGTCTATTTCAATGGCCAGCCGGTCCACATCCGTAACCCGCAAGAAGCGCGCAAGCTGGGCATCAGCATGGTGTTCCAGCATTTCAGCCTGTTCGACACGCTCACCGTGGCCGAAAACGTGTGGCTGGGTTTGGACAAGTCACTCCGCCTCTCCGAGGTGACCGAGCGCATCGTGGCCAAGGCCAGCGAATATGGGCTGGACCTCGAGCCGGAACGTCCGGTGCACACCTTGAGCGTGGGCGAGATGCAGCGTGTGGAGATCATCCGTGCTTTGCTCACCGAGCCCAAGCTCTTGATCTTGGACGAACCCACTTCAGTATTGACGCCACAGGCTGTAGAGAAACTCTTTGTCGTGTTGCACAAACTGGTCAGCCAAGGCTGCAGCATTTTGTACATCTCTCACAAATTACATGAAATCCGCGCCCTGTGCAGTGCATGCACCGTGCTGCGCGGCGGCAAGGTGACGGGCGTGTGTGACCCGCGCGAAGAAACCAATGCCAGCCTGAGCCGCCTGATGATCGGGGCCGAGCCGCCTGCGCTGGCTCCCACACCCCGAACACCGGGTGCGGTGGTTTTGTCGGTGCAGAGTTTGTCTTTACCCAAGCAAGATCCGTTTGGTGTGGACTTGCGAGGCATTGACCTGCAGGTGCGCAGTGGTGAGGTGGTCGGCTTGGCGGGTGTTTCAGGCAACGGTCAGCGCGAACTGATGTGGGCCTTGTCAGGTGAAGACACCCGGGCACAGGCCCAATCCATTGTTTTGCAACAACAGCCCACAGGTCAGCTCGGGCCTCAGGAGCGCCGTCGCTTGGGTTTGCACTTTGTGCCTGAAGAGCGGTTGGGCCGAGGTGCGGTGCCCTCGATGAGTCTGGCGCATAACCTGCTGCTGACGCGCCACGAGGCCTTGGGCCGTGGTGGATGGATCCGAATAAAGGATCTGGCCGATCAAGCCATCGGCATCATCGAGCGGTTCAAGGTCAAGGCCTCAGGCCCTGACGCTGCCGCACGTTCTTTGTCGGGCGGTAATTTGCAGAAATTCATTGTGGGCCGCGAGATCAGTGCATCTCCCCGCATGTTGATCGTCTCGCAACCCACTTGGGGCGTGGACGTGGGTGCTGCGGCGCAAATCCGCGCCGAGATTCTGGCCTTGCGCGACGCGGGTTGCGCAGTACTGGTGGTCAGTGAGGAGCTGGACGAATTGTTTGAAATTTCCGATCGCCTGCATGTGATGGCCAAAGGCCGTCTCTCCCCCTCGTTGCCTCGGGCGGAGGCTACAGTGGCTTTGATGGGCGAATGGATGAGTGGCCTGTGGCCGGGCAACACACAGAACACCTCGGAGGCTTTGCATGCTCAAGCTTGAAGCGCGGCCTCAAGCCTCGACGTTCTGGGGCTATGCCTCGCCAGTTCTGGCTCTGCTACTCACGGTCTTGGTGGGTGTGGCCTTGTTTTTGGCGCTGGGCAAAGACCCGGTGCGCGGTTTGCAGATGTTTTTTTGGGAGCCGGTCAAATCCGCCTATGCCTTGGGCGAGTTGATGGTCAAGGCTACGCCCCTGCTGGTCATCGCGCTGGGGCTGGGCGTTTGTTACCGCTCCAACGTGTGGAACATTGGCGCAGAAGGTCAGTTTGTGATGGGTGCTGTGGCCGCGGGCGGCGTCGCCTTGCTGGCCGATAAAGAGACCGGTCGCTGGATCGTGCTGGCCATTATCTTGGCCGGCATCTTGGGCGGCATGATCTGGTCTGGTTTGGTGGCTTTGTTGCGAGACAAGTTCAATGCCAATGAAATCCTCGTCAGTCTGATGCTGGTTTACGTGGCCGACATGCTGCTCAGTTATCTGGTGTATGGCCCCTGGAAAGACCCGGCGGGCTATAACTTTCCGCAAACCAAGACCTTTGAAGCGGTGACGCAAATTCCGCGTTTGATGTCGGGCTCACGCGTCAGTGTGGGCTTGTTTCTCGCGTTGGCGGGAGCGGTGTTGATGTGGGTTTTTCTATTCCGGACCCGCGCGGGCTTTGCCCAGCAGGTGGGTGGGCTGGCGCCAGCAGCGGCCCGCTATGCCGGTTACTCTTCGCGCAAGGCCCTATGGCTGGCCCTGTTGGTTTCGGGCGGCGCGGCAGGTCTGGCTGGGGCTCTGGAAGTGGCTGGGCCTTTGGGGCAACTCACGCCCTATGTACCTGCAGGTTACGGTTTTGCCGCCATCATCGTGGCCTACGTCGGGCGCTTGCACCCAGTGGGCATGGCGTTCTCAGCGGTCTTAATGAGCATGTTCTACATCGGCGGTGAATTGGCACAGTCGCGGCTGGGTTTGCCCAAATCGATCACGGGTGTGTTTCAGGGTTTGTTGTTGTTCAGCTTGCTGGCTTGTGACACGCTGGTGGCTTACCGCCTGCGTTGGCTGGACCGGAGGGTGTGATGGATTCTTACGCACTGCTGGTGGCCGCCACCTTGAATGCAGGTACCGTGCTGGCACTGGCCGCCTTGGGTTTGTTGATCAATGAAAAGGCAGGGATCGTCAACTTAGGGGCTGAAGGCATCATGTTGTGTGCTGCCATTGCCGGGTTTGCCACGGTGGTGCATACAGGTAACGACCTCTTAGGCTTTGCTGCAGGCATGGGGGCTGGCGCACTCATGGCCGCAGTATTTGGTGTGCTGGTGATCTGGCTGGGCACCAACCAATACGCTACCGGGCTGGCGCTGAGCTTGTTTGGGGTGGGGTTTTCGGCTTTTGTGGGCATTGGCTATGTGCAAGAAAAATTGCCCGCCAGATTGCCGTTTGAAGTGCCTTTTTTGGCCGATATCCCGTTGATCGGGCCTGCACTGTTCAGGCAACATCCGCTCGTTTATGGTGCAGTGGCACTGGCGGTGGGCATGATCTGGATGATGTACCGCACCCGCACTGGCTTGGTGCTGCGTTCTGTGGGCGAGTCACCCGAGTCAGCGCACGCGCTGGGCTACAACGTACGCCGTATCCGCCTGGCGGCGGTGGTGGTGGGAGGTGCGCTGTGCGGCTTGGCCGGGGCTTACATCTCCGTCATCTACACCCCCTTATGGGTTGAGGGCATGGTGGCGGGTAAAGGATGGATCGCTTTGGCTTTGACCACCTTCGCTACCTGGCGCCCGGCCCGGGTCTTGCTTGGTGCTTATCTGTTTGGAGGGGTCACGATGTTGCAGTTTCATTTGCAAGGTTTGGGGGTGGATGTGCCCAGCCAATTGCTCACGTCGCTGCCGTATGTGGCCACCATCGTGGTGTTGGCTTTGATTTCACGCAATCCGGCCTGGATTCGCATCAATATGCCCGCGTCCCTGGGGAAACCCTTCCATCCGGGTTCATAATATTCTTTTGTCGTTTTTCTCGTGTGCAACCCTGTTCATTCTTAGAAGGAATTTTCATGACAGACTTGACCAAGCGTTCCGTTCTCAAAACCGTGGCTTTGTCCGCTGTGGCTGCTGCCGCTGCTTTGACATTGCTCGGCTGCGGTAAAAAAGAAGAGGCGGCCAAAGCTGAGGCGCCCGCAGCCAAAGTGGAGCCCTTGAAAGTGGCTTTTGCTTATGTGGGCCCTGTAGGTGACGGCGGCTGGACTTTTGCGCACGACAACGCACGCAAGGCGGTTGAAAAAGAATTCGGTGACAAGATCGTCACAAGCTTTGTGGAAAAAGTGCCAGAAAGCGCCGACGCTGAGCGTGTCTTCCGTGACATGGCTAGCCAAGGCAATAAGTTGATTTTTGGCACCACCTTCGGTTACATGGAGCCCATGCTCAAAGTCGCTGCCGACAGCAAGGACATCAAGTTCGAGCATGCCACTGGTTACAAAACCGCCGACAACATGCGCACCTATGACAGCCGCACCTATGAAGGCGCTTACATGGCTGGTGTCATCGCTGGCAAGATGACCAAGTCCAACACCTTGGGTGTTGTGGCTTCGATCCCAATTCCTGAAGTGATCCGCAACATCAACTCTTTCACCTTGGGCGCGCAATCGGTCAACCCCAAAGTCAAAACCAAAGTCGTTTGGGTCAATGAGTGGTTCAATCCACCGAAAGAAACCGAAGCGGCCACTGCTTTGATCAACGGCGGCGCTGACGTGTTGATGCAAAACACCGATTCACCCGCTGTATTGCAAACCGCCGAAAAAATGGGCAAGCGTGCCTTTGGCTGGGATTCGGACATGACCGCTTATGGCCCCAAAGCCCACCTCGGTTCTGCAGTGATCAACTGGGCACCGTATTACATCAAGGCCGTGGGTGAGGCCCTGGACGGCAAGTGGGCGACCGGCATGAGCTGGTGGGGCGTGAAAGAAGGCGCCATCGACATGGTCTCTGTGGCTGCTGATGTGCCGGACGATGTGAAGAAGAAAGTCGACGAAGTCAAAGCAGGTCTGAAGGACGGCAGCTTCAGCATTTGGAAAGGCCCGATCGTGGGTCAGGACGGCAAGGAAGTGCTGGCCAAGGATGCAGTGGCTGACGACAAGTTCTTGGGCGGTATCAAGTTCTACGTCAAAGGCGTGGAAGGCAAAGTGCCGAACTGAGCCCAGGCTTCAATCACAAAAAAACCGCCTTCGGGCGGTTTTTTTGTGCGTCATCATTTGCTTCAAGGCTTGGCTGCGGGCCTGCTTGCGGGTTTGGCTGCAGCGCTTGCAAAATCACCCGCATAGAAATGCAAGAACTTGGCAGGATCGATGTGTTTGCGCAAAGCCGCGTTCACCTCGGCGAGGCTGACTTTTCCGATGGCCAAATCGATCTGCTCGGTAAAGGCCATGGTGCGCCCGTTGTGCAGTTGGCCGACCAGGCCTGCAGCCAAGCCGAGGTCTTGTGCCCGCGAAATTTTGCGCTCTTCCAGCAGTGATTTCTTGGCGTCCTCAAGTTCTTGTTCGCTCAGCCCGTCCTGCACAAAGCGGCTCAATTCTTCGCGGACACCGCTTTGCAGCTTGGCCAGATTTTGCGGGGCATAAATCGCGTAAAGCTTGAGCATGCCAACGGGCTCGAAACTGCCAGCTGCCAGGTTGCTGCCAGCGCCATAGCTGATGCCTTCTCTTTGGCGCAAGCGGTCAAATAAACGAGATTTGACGCCACCGCCCAATACCTGATTGGCCAGTACCATGGGCACGTAGTCAGGGTGATCGTCTTTCAATGTCAAGGGCAAAGCCGCCTGGTAAAAGGCATTCGCTTTGTCGGGCGCTTGCAAGGTGGTTTCACCTCCTTGGGCGGTGCGCGGCAGGCTCACCATGCGTTGGTAAGGCGTTTTGCTTTTCCAGTGGCCAAACAAGGACTGGATCTGGACCTGTATGGCCGCTGCATCGAAGTCGCCCACCAAAGCCAATTCGGCGTGGTCCACCCCGTAAAACTGTGCATGGAAGCGCTTGAGGTCTGCCAGCTTGGCCGTTTTGAGGCTGCTGCTTATCTCGTCGAAACTGCGGGCCGCGCGGACGTCACCTGAGGGGTAGACATCCATCGCTTTGGCGAGGGCTTGACTGCTCAGGCCTTGCGGTTCGTTGCGCTGGTTGTCGATTTGGGCCAGGTTTTCTTTCACCACCAACTCGAACTCACTGGCGGCCAAAGCGGGCGTGCGCAAGGCATCGCGTATCAGTGTCAAGACTTTGGGCAGGTGTTGGCGCACAGTGTCGAAACGCACACTGACTATGGCCCCGCTGCCCGAGATGCTCAGCTGGGTTTTGAGCTCGTCCAGTTGCGAGGCCAAGTCGGCGCGACTCCTTTGGGTGGTGCCGCGCATCAGCATGTCAGCCACCAGGCCCGAGGTGATGGCTTGGTTCCGCAGGCTTTTCTCATCTCCGAGGTTCAGTTGCATCACGCCACTGACGGTCTCGCCGCGTGTTTTCTTGGGGGTCAGTGCCAGCTTCATGCCCACAGGCAGGGTGATACGCTGGGTGCGCTTTTCAATTTCAGCGGGGCGCACATCGAAGTTCTCGCCTTCACTGACAGCGGCGCGGCCCTTGTAGTTTTCTACCAACTGCGCCACGTCGACCGGAGCAGGCGGTGTGATGCGGTCGGGAGATTTGGTGGGCACAAATTGGCCATAGGTGCGGTTGCTTGCCTTGAAGTAGTTTTGGGCGACCCGTTGCACGTCTTTGACCGCCAAGGCCTCGATGCGGTCGCGACTTAAAAAGAACAGGCGCCAATCCCCATTGGCCATGGACTCGGACAATTGCACCGCAAGTTTTTCGGGGTCGTTGATGGTCTTTTCAATGCCGCTGAGCAGGGCGGCTTTGGCGCGGCGCAATTCGGTTTCGGTGATCGGGTTTCTGGCGATGTTTTCCAGCTGTTCGATCATGCCTTTGCGCACATCGCTCAATTTGTGATCCGGGCTCAACTCGGTCATGAACAGCACGTAGCTGCTTTCAGCCAATTCAAAATTCCACGGGCCCACCGAGACGGCTTTTTTGCCTTCCACCAAACGCTTATGCAAACGGCCGTTGGGTGTGCCCGCCAGGATCTCGCACAAGGCGGCTATGGCAGCGGCATCGGGGTGGCTGCCTGCGGCCGTGTGGTAGAGCACCCCGGCCAGTTGAACGTCGCCCACCCGGCTGACCGTGACTTCTCGCGGCCCGTCTTGCACCGGGTCTTGGGTATAGGTAACGGGCAACACGCGTTGGGGCTTGGGGATGGCGCCAAAGACGCGCTGAATCAAGGCCCAGGTGGATGCCTCATCAAATTTACCGGCCACCATCAGCACGGCATTGTCGGGTTGGTAGTACTGGCGGTAAAAGGCACGGAGATTCTCGATCTTGACGTTCTCCACATCGGTGCGGGCGCCGATGGTGCTTTTGCCGTAGTTGTGCCAGTCAAAGGCGGCAGACGCCATCCGCTGCCAAAGCGCTTGAGAGGGACTGTTCTCTCCTGCCTCCATCTCGTTGCGCACCACCGAAAACTCGGTGTCCAGATCTTTGCGGTCGATCAGGCTGTTGACCATGCGGTCGGCTTCCATCTCCAAAGCCCATTGCAGATGATCTTCTTGTGCGGGAAAGGTTTCGTAATAGTTGGTGCGGTCGTAGAAAGTGGTGCCGTTGAAATTCATGCCTCGTTTGTCCAGCGCCTGCATCAAGTTGCCGCTGCGGGCCGTACCTTTGAACAGCATGTGTTCCAGCAAGTGCGCCATGCCGGTTTCGCCATAATTTTCGTGGCGGCTGCCCACCAGGTAGGTGATGTTGACAGTGGTGGTGGGCTTGGACGCATCGGGTGCCAACAAAACGCGTAAGCCGTTGGGCAAGCGGTATTCGGTGATGCCTTCCACCTGCGTCACGCGTTGCGCCATGGCTAAGGCACTGGGATTGCCCGCGCTGGGAGTCTGGGCCATGGAAAAACCAGATATGCCGCCCCATGCGGCGGCAACGATCACAGCAACGGCGGTGAGACGCATACAAACACTCCCTGACTATTCGATTGGTGTGTGTTTATACACCCGCCCAATGTCGCTTCAGGGCATGTCCGCACAAAGTCAAGGCCGTCTGTGCTTCGCGAATGACCCGGCCCATGGTCACAAAGCCGTGAATCTGCCGCTCAAAGCACACATACTGCGTGGCCACCCCAGCTTGTGACAAGGCATCCGCATACAACAGGCCTTCATCACGCAAGGGGTCAAAGCCCGCTGTCAAAACCAAAGCTGCAGGCAGGTCGGCATGTGACGTGGCCATCAAGGGAGATGCCCGCCAGTCATCAGCATCTTGGTCTTGGCTGAGGTAGTTGGCGGTGTACCAACGCATGGCATCTTGGGTGAGCATGTAGCCTTGCCCATTGGCATGGTAGGACGGGGTGTCGGGGCGCATGGTCACGGCTGGGTAAATAAGCAACTGAAAGCCCGGGTGCGCCGCTTGGCCGCGCAAACCCAAGCACAGCGCTGCCGCGATATTGCCCCCTGCACTGTCCCCGCCGACCGCGATACGCTGGGCGTCAATGTGCAGCTTGTCTGCATGAGCCACCGCCCATTCAAAGGAGGCAACCGCATCTTCATAGGCCGCTGGAAACGGTGCCTCAGGCCCGAGCCGGTAGTCCACTGACAAGACAGAAGTGCCTGAGGCATTGCACAAGCTGCGGCAGACCACATCATGGGTTTCGATATCGCCCACAGTCCAGCCACCGCCATGAAAATAGAGCAGGGCGGGCAGGCGGTCATGGGCTTGGCTGCCCAAGGGGCGGTATTCGCGCACCGCGATGTCCACCCCATTGTGCGTGAGCACATGGTCGTGGGTGGCGGCTACCGCAGGTGCATCGGGTTGGCTTAAAGAGCGGCGCTTCAAATAGGCTTGACGGGCCTGAGGTGCGGTCAGGGTGTGGGCAGGGGGGACACCCTGGTCGGCCATGAGTTGCAGGAATTGACGAGCTTGGGGGTCGAGCATGCGGTGTCTCCGGTGGGTTGATGGGTTGAAAACACTTTAATGCAATGCCAATGGGGCGGCTGTCATGTCTGTAAAATACACACAAGGCTCGCGCTCCGGCGGGCCTTGATTTTTTTATCCGGAGCCATGTAGAGGACTACCATGTACAAAAACCTCGCAGCCGTGTTCGCGGCCGCCTGTTTGTTTTCCAACCCCACCCACGCCGAGCACGTCAAAGCTGGATTTGTGTTCGTCTCGCCCATCACCGAAGCGGGCTGGACGCGCCAACATGAAGATGGCCGCAAAGCAGTCGTCAAGGCCTTGGGGCCAGGCGTCAAGACCACTGTGGTGGCAGACGTGGCAGAAGGTGCAGACGCCGAACGCGTGATCCGCGACTTGGCGCGTGAAGGCCACCAGATCATCTTCACCCCCAGTTTTGGCTATATGGAGCCCACGCTCAAGGTGGCCCAAGAGTTTCCATCCGTCAAGTTCGAGTCCATTACCGGCTACAAAACGGCCAACAACGTCGCCGTAGCCAACGCCCGATATTACGAAGGCCGATACCTGGCCGGCATTGCGGCAGGCCGCATGACGCGCAGCCATGTGGCTGGCTACGTGGCGGGCTTTCCGATTCCCGAAGTGCTGCAGGGCATCAATGCTTTCACTTTGGGCATGCGCTCGGTGGACCCTAAAGCTCAGGTCAAGGTGCTGTGGCTCAATGCTTGGTTCGATCCCGGCAAGGAGCGGGATGCGGCCATGGCATTGTTCAACCAAGACGTCGATGTGATCGCCTTTCACACCGGCTCCACGGCAGTGATGAGTGCGGCCCAAGAGCGCGGCAAGATGGCGGTGGCCTACCATTCCGACATGCGCAAGTTTGCGCCGGACGCGCAGATCATTGCCGTCACGCACGAATGGGGCGCCTACTACACTTCGCGTGTGCGGGCCCTTCAACAAGGCCAATGGAAAACCGGCAATGTTTGGGGTGGCGTCAAAGAAGGCATGGTCCGTGTAGGTGACTTTGGCCCCAAGGTGCCCCAAGCCGTTCAAACCGAAGTGCTGGCACGGCAAAAAGACATCGCCTCGGGCAAGCTGCATCCCTTTGCCGGTGCAATCACCGACAACGAAGGTCGTTCCGTTCAGGCCAAAGGCCAGACCCTGAGCGACGCGGACATCTTGAGCATGAATTTCCTGGTCGAAGGGGTCGTGGGCAAAATCGGCAAGTGAGCCGAATTCAATGCCCCGTTAACCGTCGAGTTGGATGTTGCGCGCCTTGGCCAGGGCGGTCCAGCGGGCAATGTCTTTCTTCATGTAAGCGGCAAATTCTCCGGGTTTCATCGGCATCAATTCGACCGCTTCAGCGCTCAGCTTTTCTTTGAAGTCGGGTTGAGCCAACACGGCCGCGATGCCGTCGTTGATCTGTTTGACGATGGTGGCAGGCATGTTGGCCGGGCCGACCACGCCGTACCACTGTTGGGCATCAAAGCCCTTGAGCCCCGCTTCTTCCAAGGTGGGGACGTCCTTGAGTTGGGGGTGGCGTTGGGCACCTGTCACGGCCAAAGCGCGGATCCGACCGCCCCGAATGTGCGGCAAAGCGGCTGCCAGGCCTGGGAACATCATTTGGGTTTGCCCACCGATCAAATCCGTGATGGCCGGCGCAATGCCGCGGTAGGGGATGTGCACCAAAAAACTGTGGGTTTGCATTTTGAACAATTCGGCCGTCAGGTGCGTGAGCGAGCCTGCACCGGCAGAGCCATAAGACAGCTTGCCGGGGTTTTGCTTCATGTAGGTCAAAAAAGCTTGAATGCTCTGTGGTGGCAATTGCGTATTGCAAACCAGCACATTGGGGGTGGAGCCGATCATGCCGATCGGTGTGAAATCCGCGATCGGGTCGTAAGGCAGTTTGCGGGTGGCCGGGGCGGTGCCATGCGTGGCCACATAGCCCTGCATCAAGGTGTAGCCGTCGGCGGGTGAGCGGGCGGTGGTTTGGCAAGCGATCACGCCGCCGCCGCCGCCCAGGTTGTCGACCACCACGGGCTGTCCCAGTACGCGGCTCAGGCGCTCGCACAATGCACGCCCCACCATATCCGAGCCACCACCTGCGGCCACAGGCACGATGTATTTGAGTGGCTTGTTCGGGTAAGCGCTTTGGGCTCGGGCCCAATCGGACAATGACCACAAGGCGGGGCTGGCTTGGAGCAAGGTGCGGCGTTGCATGGCGAGTCTTTGAGATTTGACTGTGAGCGCTACAGTATGCGGCATGCGCGGGCATGTCGGAACAAAGAGAATTCAAACCCTACAATCCGCATATTCACACATCAACGAGAACCCCATGAGCATCAAGAGTGACAAATGGATTCGCCGCATGGCCCAGGAACACGGCATGATCGAGCCCTTCGAGCCAGGTCAGGTGCGGCAGAACGCAGCAGGCGAGAAAATCGTCAGCTACGGCACCAGCAGTTATGGCTACGACATCCGCTGTGCGCCCGAATTCAAGGTGTTCACCAATATCTACAGTACCGTGGTGGATCCTAAGAATTTTGACCCCAAGAGTTTTGTCGATATCGAGTCGGATGTTTGCATCATCCCGCCCAACAGTTTTGCGCTGGCTCGCACAATGGAATACTTCCGTATTCCGCGTAACGTGTTGACAGTGTGCTTGGGCAAGAGCACTTATGCCCGCTGCGGCATCATCGTGAACGTCACCCCCTTCGAACCCGAGTGGGAAGGCTATGTCACATTGGAGTTTTCCAACACCACACCGCTGCCCGCCAAAATCTATGCGGGCGAGGGCTGTGCGCAGGTTTTGTTCTTTGAAAGCGACGAGGTATGTGAGACCAGCTACAAAGACCGTGGCGGCAAATACCAGGGTCAAGTGGGTGTTACATTGCCCAAGGCCTGAGGCCGCTCAGCGGGCTCCAAACAGCCAATGGGTGGGGCGCGGCGCCAAAGTGCGACAATACGGGCTTCATGACAGACTCTTTTTCCAACCTTTCTCTGGCTGAGCCTTTGGCTCGCGCCGTGGCTGAAATGGGCTATGCGTCCATGACGCCCATTCAGGCGCAGGCCATTCCTGTGGTGCTGACCGGTCAGGACGTGATGGGCGCAGCCCAGACCGGCACCGGTAAAACAGCGGCATTTTCCTTGCCGTTGCTTCAGCGCCTGCTCAAACACGAAAACAGTTCGACATCCCCTGCACGCCATCCGGTGCGTGCATTGGTCTTGCTGCCTACTCGTGAACTGGCCGACCAGGTGGCCCAACAGATCAAGCTCTACGCTAAGTACACCCAGATGCGCAGCACGGTGGTGTTCGGTGGCATGGACATGAAACCGCAAACCCTGGAGTTGAAAAAAGGGGTTGAAATTTTGGTGGCTACGCCCGGCCGTTTGCTCGATCACATCGAGGCCAAAAACGCGGTTTTGAATCAAGTCGAATACGTGGTGCTCGACGAAGCAGACAGGATGCTGGACATTGGCTTTTTGCCTGACCTGCAGCGTATCTTGAGCTTCTTACCCAAGCAGCGCACGACCTTGTTGTTCTCGGCAACCTTTTCGCCCGAGATCAAACGCCTGGCCAGCAGCTATTTGCAAAACCCAGTCACCATCGAGGTGGCACGGCCCAACGAAACGGCTTCGACGGTAGAGCAGCGTTTCTATGCCGCGCAAGACGATGACAAGCGCCGTGTGGTCAAAAGCGTGCTGACCAGCCGTGGCATCAAGCAAGCCTTTATTTTTGTGAACAGCAAATTGGGTTGTGCGCGTTTGGCCCGTTCACTCGAACGCGAAGGCCTCAAAATCGCTGCTCTGCATGGCGACAAATCACAAGACGAACGCCTCAAAGCCCTGGATGCTTTCAAGCAAGGCGAAGTGGATTTGCTGGTCTGTACCGATGTCGCGGCACGCGGGTTAGACATCAAAGATGTGCCCGCAGTGTTCAACTTCGATGTGCCCTTCAATGCTGAAGACTATGTGCACCGCATTGGCCGAACCGGTCGTGCGGGCGCTTCGGGCTTGGCGGTGACTTTGGTATCGCCGTCCGACACCCGTTTGGTGTCTGACATTGAAAAGCTGATCAAGAAAAAAATCGACATCGAAACCTTGGACTTGGGCGATGACCGCAGCCGTGATGACGATCGTCGTGGTGCCCGTGAGCCTCGTCGATCGAGCGGCCGTGAAGATGCTCCCACTGGCCGTTGGGGCAGCCGTGAAGGGTCTGACCCGCGCGATGTGCTGGATGCACCGCGCGAGCGCCGAGGCGGTTTCCGTCCAGCGCCGGTCAACCGCGATCCGTTTTTTGAAAAGCCCTACGAAGCGCCGTCGGCCGAAGCCAAACCGCTCTGGGAGTCGGCCAAGCCCGCCCCCACAGCGCGCAGCCTATCGGCCAACATCAAGCCCAAACGCAAAGTGGCGGCCTTGTTCAAAACCGGCAGCACAGAACCCAGCTCGGTGATTTAACTGTCTGACGGGGCGGGTCTTTACCGCTTCGTCACAACATCTCTTTCTCGGGATGTCAAAATCGGTGCATGCACCGAAACACATTTCCATTTCGCCCCGCCCCGCTTGCCAGGGCCCTGCCCGCTAAGCCTGCTTGCGTGCTCCTGTGCAGTTTGTCCCTGCTTTCTACAGCTTGGGCGCAAAAGGCTGCCCCCAATGCACCTGTGCAAGCCGTGGGAGAGGTGGAAATCAAGAGCAACCGGGACAACGACACAGATGTGCGGCGTGAATCCACAGCCGCCAAAATTGTCATTGGCCGCGAAGAAATCGACAAGCAAGGCGACGCCAGTTTGGGTGAAGTGCTCAAACGATTGCCGGGTGTGACCATCCAGGGCACGCCAGGTCGGGGTGGCGCCATTCGCATGCGTGGGATGGGTGGGGGTTACACCCAAATCTTGCTCGACGGCCAGCGCGTGCCGCCAGGCTTTTCGGTGGACTCACTGACCCCTGAACAGGTAGAGAAAATCGAGATCCTGCGGGCACCCACGGCAGAGACCGGTGCGCGGGCGATTGCTGGCACGATCAACATCGTGTTGCGTGAAGGACAAAAAGCCAACCCCGACGATTTCAAATTGGGCACCAGTTACGAACACGGCAAACTGTCTCAGCAAGTCAATTGGGTTCACAACCTGAAGACAGAAGGCGTGAACGGCACCTTCACCCTGTCTTCTTTCGACACCCGTAAACCTGATGACATCTCCACCCACACGGTGGCCGAGGTCGATGCTGCGGGTAAATTCCCTGCCATAGCCACCGATAAAGTACGCGAAACAGTCAGTCTGGGGCATCGGCAGGGCGTTCATGCGAATGCGCGTTTGCAGTGGCGCGGTGAGCAGGGCAGCAGTCTGGTCTTGATGCCCTTTTTGATTTATTCAGATTACGACAACCATGGCCAAACAACTTTGCGCCAAACCGACACGGTGGGTGGTGTCACTTCCAACCGCAGTGACAGCGCGACACAAGACACGCAAAGCCGCTTTGTGATGACCCGATTGAACGGCCAATGGAATCGCCGCTTGAGCGCCGACGATTTGATGGAAGTGAAGTTCGGTCTCGGTCGCTCGACCTACAAATTCAACTTCATCCAAGCCTCTATGGGTGGAACCGGCTTGCTGCCCAATTTGACGCAGAACCAGGACTTCACCGACCTGTCGACCAGCTTGACCGGTAAATTGACCCAGGTCTTGAAAAACGGGCATCAACTGGTCAGCGGCTTGGAATATGAAGGGGTGACCCGCGATGAGAACGCCACCACCACCGTGTCCGATGACACGGGTGATCTGAAGGCCAGCACACGCCGCTGGGCTGCCTACACGCAAGATGAATGGAAGTTCAACGACAATTGGTCCGCACATGCGGGCTTGCGCTATGAAAACATCGTGACCTCGGGCTCCAGCATGGACGGTGTGCGGCGAAACACCAGCTCAGTATTGTCGCCCCTGCTTCATGCCCTGTGGCGACCCTCGCCTGGCAGCCGTGACCAGATCCGCATGAGCCTGACCCGCAGCTACAAAACCCCCACGCTTTACAACCTGGTGGCGCTGCCAGCACTGTCTCGCGATGCCAACAGTCCCACCAGTACAGACCGTGTGGGTAACCCCGATTTGCGCCCCGAGTTGGCCACCGGCATCGACCTGGCGGCAGAGCGTTACTTTGTGGGCGGCGGCTTGGTCAGTGCCAATATCTTTCGCCGCAACATCACCGACCTGATCCGCTACACCATCAACCAGCAGATCAACCCGTCTTGGGCGCCTGGCCAAACCCGCTGGGTGTCCAGCCCGCACAACGTGGGCGCTGCGGTCACGCAAGGCCTTGAATTGGAAGCCAAGTTCCGGCTCGATCAGGTATGGGACGGCGTTTGGCCCGTGGACATTCGCAGCAACATGAGTTTTTTCCGCTCGCAAGTCAAAGACGTGCCCGGACCCAACAATCGACTGGACCAGCAACCCGACATGACGGCCAACCTGGGCGCCGATTACCGCATGCGCAGTGCCCCGCTCACGATGGGCGGCAACGTCAATTACAACCCCGACTATTCCACCCGACTGAGCGATGCGCAATCGGCCTACCAAGGCACCAAAAAAGTGGTCGATGTGTACGGCCTGTGGCGATATTCACCCGCTACGGCACTGCGCTTGACGGTGAGCAACCTCACGCCCCGCGACTACATCACAGGTTCGAGCTACATCGGCAATGGCATCTCTGAAGTGGCTCGCACCACCACCCGCAACTGGCAGAACATCACCTTGCGGCTAGAGATGAAAATTTAAGCCCTGCGCTGAATTTGTGTCAAGATGATAGATTGTTTCCTTGTTCGGAGAAGCCCATGACATCCAGCCCTGCATCGCCACGTCCTCGCGCAGGCAGCGGAGATTGGTTCAACAGCATGTACAACAATCGGGCTTTGGTGCCTGATTTCGCAGACCACTTTGCGCGCTGGCAAAGTGCATCCCTCGCGGCCAGACAAGCCTTGAAATGCAGTCTGGATGTGGCCTACGGCCCAGGCCTCAATGAAACTCTAGACATCTTTCCAGCACGCCGTGCGAATGCACCTGTGGTGGTGTTCATCCATGGTGGTTACTGGCGCAGTCTAGACAAATCAGATCATTCTTTCGTGGCCCCGGCTTTGTTGGCCATGGACGCATGTGTGGTCATCGTCAACTATGCGTTGTGCCCTGAAACCCAAGGCCAAAAGGTGACTGTGCCTGACATCGGTTTGCAAATGGCACACGCGCTGGCTTGGACCTACCGGCATATTGCTGAACACGGTGGTGACCCCCAACGGATCACTTTGGCAGGTCACTCGGCAGGAGGGCATTTGGCCGCCATGTTGCTGGCATGCGATTGGAAGGCGGTCGACAAAAAATTGCCGACACACTTGGTGCGCAAGGCTTTGTCGATCTCGGGTTTGTTTGACTTGGCTCCGTTGCGCAAGGCGCCGTTCATTCAAGCTTCATTGCACCTGACGCCCAAGCAGGTGCAGATGGCCAGCCCGGCACTGTGGGCATCACCCAAGCAACGGGTGCTTTACACGGTGGCCGGCGGTGACGAAAGTGCAGAATTTTTACGGCAAAACCGCTTGATCCACCAGACCTGGGGACCGCGTGCGGTCCCGGTCTGTGAGGACTTGCCGGGATTGAATCACTTCTCGGTGTTGGGTGACTTGATTCAGCCTGGCACCCGCTTGAATGATTTGATGCGGCAGCTCATCGCTGCCTGAGTATTCAGCAGGCGGTGCAGGTCATTCCGGTTCGATCTTGGCGTCCCGCACCACTTTGGCCCAGCGGGGCGCCTCCGACTTGATCAGTGCAGCAAACTGTTCGGGCGTGCCGCCGCCCAGTTCGTTGCCTTGGCTGAGGATCTTCTCTTTCACTTCGGGGTCTTGCAGGGCTTTGTTACAGGCCGCGTTGAGTTGTTTGATCAAATCCGCCGACAGGCCTTTGGGGCCGATCAGGCCTTGCCAGTTCATGACCTCCACAGCAGGAAAGCCTTGCTCTGCCATGGTCGGGATGTCTGGTGCCAAGGGCGAGCGGGTTTTGCTGGTGATCGCCAGAGCACGCAGACGCCCGGCCTTGATGGAGGGCATAGCGGTGTACATCTGCTCGAACATCATTTGCACCTGACCGCCCATCAGGTCTGTCGCGCCAGCTGAGCCGCTTTTGTAAGGGGCATGGATCATGTCAATGCCAGCGGCATTTTCGAACAAGGCGCCGCTCAGATGGTGAGAGCCGCCAATGCCACCAGAGGCATAGCTCAATTTACCTGGTGCAGCTTTGGCAGCGGCCACGATGTCTTTGACCGATTTGTAGGGTGAATCGTTGCGCACCATCAAGATCAGTGGGCCGCGCTCGATCAAGCAGATCGGTGTGAGGTCATTTTGTGGATCGAAATTGAGCTTTTTGAATAAAGCCTGGTTGACCGCTAAAGGTGCAAAGTTGCCCATGCCCAAGGTGTACCCATCGGGTTTGCCGCGTGCAATGGCTTCGGTGCCGATGTTACCGCCTGCGCCGGCCTTGTTGTCGATGATGATGGGCTGACCCAGCACTGCGGTCATGGCTTTGGCCACTTGGCGTGAGCGGGAGTCTGCATTGCCACCCGCTGCATAAGGGCAGACCCAGGTGATGGGTTTGCTGGGGTATTTGTCCTGCGCCTGGGCCCAAGCGGGCACCACCAAAGCGCCGCCCACTTGCAGCAGTTCACGTCTTTTCATGCGATGTCTTTCAAATTCAGGCCGGTAAAAACCGCTCTACCAGCAAACTCCAATAAGCCGATCCGATAGCCACGTTGCCATCGTTGAAATCGTAGCTTGGATTGTGCACCATGCAGGCGCCGTGTCCGTCGCCGCTGCCGTCACCGTTGCCAATCAACAGGTAGCAGCCTGGTACTTTTTCCAGCATGAAGGCAAAGTCTTCGCTGCCCGTCAATGCAGGTCCATGCCGCGTGACATGGGCCGCGCCGAGCAACTCTTCGCCCACGTCACGGGCAAAGTCGGTTTCGGCCAAGGTGTTGACCAATACGGCGTAGCCACGCTGGTAGTCAATCTGTGCCTTGATGCCATAGCTCTGGGCTTGGGCATGCACCAATTCTTTGATGCGCAATTCAAGAAGTTGACGCACTTCGCGGTTGAGGGAGCGCACACTGAGTTTGAGCGTACAGGTTTGTGGGATCACGTTGTTGGCCATGCCCGCATTGAAGGCGCCCACGGTGATGACGGCCATCTCCAAGGGGTCCACATTGCGCGAGACAATGGTTTGCAAGCCCATCACAATGGCAGAACCTGCCACGATGGAGTCCGACGCTTTGTGCGGCACAGCACCATGGCCGCCAATGCCTTCGAGGGTGATGGTCACATTGTCAGATGAAGCCATGGCCGGACCATCCCGAAATACCAGTTGTCCCTGAGGGTGGCTGGGCATGTTGTGCATTGCAAAAATCGCATCGCACGGGTACTTGGTGAACAGGCCGTCTTCCATCATTTTGACGGCGCCACCCAAGCCTTCTTCGGCGGGTTGGAAAATCAAATTCACCGTGCCAGAGAACTGGCCTTTTTGCGCAATGTGTTTGGCCGCTGACAAGAGCATGGCGGTGTGCCCATCGTGTCCGCACGCATGCATGATGCCGGTGTTGCAACTGGCATAGGACAAGCCCGTGGCTTCGTCGATGGGCAAGGCGTCCATGTCCGCGCGAATGCCGATCGATCGGGTGCCCGTGCCGCGCTTCAATTGACCAACCAAGCCGGTGCCGCCCAGGCCCCGCTCCACTTGGTAGCCCCAGGCGATGAGTTGCTCTGCCACCAGATCGCTGGTGCGGTATTCCTTGTAGCCCATTTCGGGGTGCTTGTGGATGTCACGGCGCACGGTAATGAATTCATCGGCCTGGCTTTGCAGGGCTTGTAGTTTGTCGTGGACCAAAGATTCGCGGGGGGCGTTCATGTGCAGCCTTGTCGTGAGTCAGTAAAACTCCAGATTAATCGATTTCAGGGGGCTCGAACAGGGGGCAGACCCTCAAGCCTACGTAAGCTGCGAGGGTATGCTTGCGGGGTTCAAGGAAATCATGATGGATGAATGGATGTACCCCCTCTGTGTGGTGGGGGCAGGTTACACGGTGTTGGGTTTGACCGGTTTTGGTTCGGCCCTGGTCATCGTGCCATTATTGGCATGGCGTTGGCCCTTGCCCGAGGTGGTGGCGCTGACTTTGTTGATGGATGTGCCGGCTTCGATGTTTCACAGCGGCTTGAATTGGCGTCAAGTGCAGTGGGCAGAATTGATCCGCCTCCTGCCGGGCTTGGTGGTGGGCAGCTTGCTCGGCCTGTGGCTGACGCATGAAGTGCATTCACGCTGGCCCTTGCTGGTGCTAGGGCTGTATGTGGCGCTGGTGGGTTTGAATGCCTTGCGCCAACCGGTTACAGCGCGGGCACCAGTGGCGCCACATTGGGCCTACGGCGTGGGCACGGCGGTGGGCGTGGTGGAGATGATGTTCGGAACCGCAGGCCCCTTGGTGGTGGCTTGGCTGTCGCGCCGCTTGCCTGATGTTCAGGCCATGCGGGCCAGTACACCGATGATCATCACCGTCGCCGCCAGTACCGTGCTCACGGGCATGGCCTGGGACGGCCGCTTGTCCAGCCCCGATGTGTGGTCACGTTGGATGGTATTGATCTTGATGGCGATGGGCGGCGTGTGGCTAGGCCATCAACTCGCCCACCGTGTGCCGGTGGCCCGTTTGCGACAAATCATCTGCGGACTGTTAGTGGTCAGCGGTGGGATGCTGGCGCTGAAGGCTTGGCTTTGATCACATCAGCAAATGTTCACCCGCATTGTCTCCACCCAGGATGACGTAGTTCACCTTGCGGATATCCATCAGTTTGGTGCCGCCAGCGTAGCTGATGGAGCTTTGCACGTCCTGTTCCATCTCAATGAGCGTGTTGGCCAGCTTGCCTTTGATGGGTTCCAGAATGCGTTTGCCTTCCACGTGCTTGTATTCACCCTTGTTGAAGTCACTGGCTGAGCCGTAGTATTCCTTGAACATTTCACCATTGACTTCGACAGTTTGGCCGGGTGACTCTTCGTGTCCTGCGAAGAGCGAGCCGATCATCACCATGCTTGCGCCAAAGCGCACGCTCTTGGCAATATCGCCGTGGCTGCGGATGCCACCGTCGGCAATGATGGGCTTGGTGGCCACGCGGGCGCACCACTTGAGCGCTGACAACTGCCAGCCGCCCGTGCCGAAACCTGTTTTGAGCTTGGTGATGCAAACTTTGCCGGGGCCCACGCCCACTTTGGTCGCGTCGGCGCCCCAGTTTTCCAGGTCAATCACGGCTTCGGGCGTGGCCACGTTGCCCGCGATCACAAAGCTTGCGGGGAGTTTGGCCTTGATGTAGCCAATCATGTCGCGCACGCTGTCGGCATGGCCGTGAGCAATGTCGATGGTGATGTACTCGGGCACCAAGCTGGCAGCGGCCAGCTGGTCCACGGTGGCACGGTCAGGGGCCTTCACACCCAGAGAGATGGAGGCATAGACCCCTTTGGCATGCATGTCGCGCACGAACTGGACGTTATCCAGGTCAAAGCGATGCATCACGTAAAAGTAATCGTTTTGCCCCATCCACAAACAGATCTTTTCATCGATGACTGTTTTCATGTTGGCTGGTACCACCGGCAGGCGGAACGTTCGTGCACCCAGGGTCACGCCCGCATCGCACTCCGAGCGGCTTTCTACCCGGCATTTGCGGGGGAGCAACAAAATATTGTCGTAATCAAAAATTTCCATGAGACACCAAGCTCCAAAAAAGGATCGTTGACTGAACGAATGAGCGCTTGGCTTGGCCGGTTTTTTGACGAAAAAAAACCGGGCGCAAGAATCTTGGGCCCGGTGTCTGATTCTACCCGCATTACCTGACAGGTTTGGTGGCCATGATGAAAGTCAGGGATCCCAAGGCCGATAAGGCAGCCAAGACGGTGAATCCGCTGCGGTAATTGCCCGTCCAGTCGGCCATCATGCCGGCGATCATGGGGCCGCCAATCTGGCCCAGTGCAATGATGGCCGCTGACAAGCCCAAAATCATGCCAATGGCGTTGCGTCCGAAATAATCGGCCCGGATGGCTTGCATGAACGGGCCGCGCAAGCCCCATGCCACGCCATGCAGCACCGCAAAGCCCAGCAGCATGGGAATCCCTACGGCAAAGGTCAGGCACAGCAGGCCCAAGGCATGGGCCAACATGCACAGAGCTGCGACTTTGCGTTTTTCAAACCCATCGCCCAAGGCCGCACCCATCAACACGCCCCCAACTTGGAAGCAAGTCATCACCAGAATCACCCAACTTGAGGTCGAGACCGAGTAGCCCAAGCCTTCCTTCATGTGGGTGATGGCATGCACATTCACGGCTGAGACCACCAGCAAGGCCAAACCGTGGCCCATGGCCAACATCCAGAATGCACGGGTACGCAAGGCTTCGGCTGCTGTGAAATCCGGCGACTCTATATGTGCTGCGGGGAACGTGTCCGACCCGGCAAGAGGTGCAGGTGGGATGCCGTCTACATGCTCACCATGGTCTTGCGGCCGTCGCAGAATGATGCGTGCCAACGGTAAGCCAATGACCAACACCACCAGGCCCGTGCCGATTGATGTGGTCCTCCACCCCCAGACCTCCATGCTCCAGGCCATAACGGGAACGACCAAACCCCCCGTGGCCAGGCCCAGGCTCATCAATGACAGGGCGCGGGCGCGGAATTTTTCAAACCAATGCACCAGCGCCACTGAAAGGGGGAAATATCCACCCAGACTGGCCCCAATGGCCATCAAGATGGCGCTGCAATAAAACACACTGACGGTTTGGACTTGGCTCAGCAACAGCAGGCCGGCACTGAACAACACCATGCCCCAGCGGATCATCAGTTGGGGCCCTACACGGTCCATGACCCAGCCCAGCACCGGCCCGATGATGGCCGACTCCACCGACTGCAGTGCGGCCGCTCCCGATAACGTGGTTTTGCTCCAGCCCATTTCTTCAGACAGGATGGCTATATACAGTCCCATGGCCTGGGTCAGGAAGGCGGCCAGCAAGAACTGGATGCCAAACGCAGCCCCCACCATGCGCCAACCGTAAAAAATCTTCATGCAGCATCTTGGCAT
>CANGKR010000027.1 GCA_947454355.1 Comamonadaceae bacterium | reverse complement strand
CTGCGCCTGCCAAGGCCAGCAAAGCCCAGACCCCCATTTGCCGGCGGTGCAGTGAAAGTGAGCAGTTCATGGATGGCAAAATGAGGAAAAGGAGCAAAACTTGGAACTTGCAAGTTTATTGGAAACCTGGGGCGACACCACAGTGCTGGCTGCGGCCGGTGCCCTGGTGGGCTTTGTGTTTGGCTTGACGGCGCAGCGCACACGCTTTTGTACACGCGCAGCCGTGATCGAAAGCTGCCAAGGACAACTGGGGCCGCGCTTTGCGGTGTGGTGGCTGGGTTTCAGCGCCTGCTGGCTGGCCGTGCAAATTTTGGTCATGCTCGGTGCACTGCAGCCGCAAACCTCGCGATTCATAGCACCCATGGGCAGCATTTCAGGGGCAGTCATCGGTGGCTTGCTGTTTGGCGCCGGCATGATCATGACCCGTGGTTGTGCGGGTCGCTTGTTGGTCCTGTCGGCCAACGGCAACTTGCGGGCAGTGATAGCGCTGTTGGTATTTGCTGTCACCGTTCAAGCCAGCATTGGCGGTGTGTTGGCCCCGCTGCGTCAAACCCTGCTGGCCTGGTGGCCCATCGATGGTGGCGCCGGGCGTGACCTGTTGCAAATCTCGGGCTGGGGTCGCACGGGCGGACTGGTGTTGGCAGCCTTGGCACTGGCCAGTGCGGTGCCACTGTACCTTCGCCAGCAACCTGGCCGCTGGGGCTTGGGTCTGTGCACCCTGGTGGTGGGCTTGTCCGTCGCAGCAGGTTGGGGCTTGACGCAAGCCATTGCCAGTCAGTCTTTTGAAGCAGTGGCCATTCAAAGCATCAGCTTCAGCAGTGCCAGTGCTGAGTTTTTGATGCGCTTGCTCTCAAGTGGCACGGCGCCCCGATTTGGTTTTGATGCCGGTTTGCTGCCCGCGACCTTGGTGGGCTCACTGTTGGGCGCTTTGGTCGGCCGTGAATTCAAGTGGGAGAGCTTTCAAGCCGAGAACAAACTCGGCCACTACCTGACGGGCGCCGTCCTCATGGGTCTGGGCGCAGTGATGGCCGGTGGCTGTACCGTCGGCGCGGGCATGGCGGGCGGGGCCATCTTTTCATTGACGGCCTGGCTCACCCTGCTGGCGATCTGGTTGGGCGCGGGTCTGGCATGGCGAGTGCACCGGCACATGGGGTGGCCGGTGTAAACGCGATCAAGCCAGCGTATCGGCCCAGATGTTTTGCGCCCAAGCCAAGGCGTAAACACCTTCGAGTTCATTGGCCGCAGACGACAAACCGCCAGAACCTGCCACGGTGAGCATGGTCTTTTTGTCGGCATCGTAGCGGTGCACGCTGGAGACATGCACAACATCCTTGTCGCTCACAAAGCTGTAGCAGGTGTTGTTGTACACGGGCGAAGTGTTCACGCTTTGGCCGGTCAACAAAGCCACCACAGCGGCTGCACAAGTCTTACCATGCTGATTGGCCATGTGACCTGACTTGGGCATGGCCGGAGCGATCTGGATCGCATCGCCCAGCACATGCACGTTCTTGGCGGCCTTGGACTCGAAGGTCAAAAAGTCCACCTCGCACCAGCGCTGATTGGCCGTGGCCAAACCGGCCTTGAAAGCCACATCACCTGCCCGCATGGGAGGAATGACGTTGAGCACATCGGCTTTGAGGTCGTCGTTGAATTCAAACTTCAGGGTGCGTGTGTGGGCATCCACATCCACCACCTGATGCTTAGGTCGGTATTCGATGATGCCGGCATAACGCTCAGCCCAGGCCTTTTTGAACAAAGCGCCTTTGGAGGTGACGTCGTCGTTGGCGTCCAGAATCAAGACTTTGCTCTTGGGCTTGAATTGCTTGAAATACGAAGCCACTTGGCAAGCCCGTTCATAAGGCCCGGGCGGGCAACGGTAAGGCGCCAGGGGTATGGACATGGCATACACGCCGCCATCGGGCATGGCTTCGAGTTGTTGGCGCAGGGCGAGCGTTTGCGGGCCCGCCTTCCAGGCGTGCAAGACTTTGTCTTGCGCACCGGTTTGCTTCATGCCGGGCAAGCTGTCCATCATGAAGTCCACACCGGGCGAGACGATCAAGCGGTCATAAGGCAAGGTACTGCCACCGGCCAACTGGACCAAGCGTTTGTCTACATCGATGCTGGTGGCACGGTCCTGCACCCACTTCACGCCGTGGCGACGCACCAGGTTGTCATACGGCGAAGTGATATCGGCCATGCGCTTGCTGCCGCCCAACACCAAGTTGGACAGTGGGCAAGAGACAAAGGCTGCATTAGGCTCCACCAAGGTCACCTGGATGCCGTAGTCCGACCACATGCGAATGTATTTAGCCGCTGTCGCACCCGCGTAACCGGCACCGATGACCACGACCTTGGGGCCTTTGTCAGAAGGCGTGGCGCAACCGGCTAGCATGCCCATGACACCCAGAGCCGAGCCTGATTGAAGTAATTGACGACGTTGCATGTTCGGACTCCTCATTTCTTTTGAGCGGCAAAGAAGGCGGCGATGGCGGTGATCTCGTCATCCTGATAGCCCTTGGCCAGTTGATGCATGATCGTCGCCGTGGGCACGCGGCCCGCTTTGAAGTCCTGCATTTTTTGCGCAATGACCAGAGCGGGCTGACCGGCCAAAGGCACCATGCCGGCTTGCGCCTGACCGTTGGTGCCATGACAGGCTGCGCAAGAAGCAGCCAGGCTGCGCACTTGCGAGGGGTTGAGCGCTTGGGCCTGGGTGAGGCTGGTGGTGATGGCGGCGCTGAGACACAGCGCCC
This sequence comes from Comamonadaceae bacterium, assembly GCA_947454355.1. Classification (GTDB taxonomy): domain Bacteria; phylum Pseudomonadota; class Gammaproteobacteria; order Burkholderiales; family Burkholderiaceae_C; genus Limnohabitans_A. The sequence continues at coordinate 19,789 of CANGKR010000027.1, read as the reverse complement.
CAAAGGTGATTTTTTTCATATGAATTCCTGTAGAACTTTGCAAGAATGAAATCAAGGACGCAGGTACACAAAGCCTTCGCGGGCTTGCAATCGGGCCACTTCAGCCACGCCCGAGGGCACGATCTTGGCTTCGAGCAGCACTTTGTCTGCAGAGATATTGCGCGTCACCAAGGTGTTGTTGCAAACCCTGAACTCGACGCCCTTGGCGGTCAGGTCGCTCACGCTGCCCGAAAAGGGTTGGCCTGCGGCGTTGCTCGCGCCTTCCAACAAAAAGTCGATACCCTGGCCGTGCGAGACCACCACGATTTTCGCACTCGGGTCGGCGGCCAAATGGTTGCGGATATTGCCAATCGCCCGGGTGGATTGCGCCACACCGTCGACCAGGTGGTACACCACCTTGACTTGTGACCAAGACAGACTGCAAGCCAAGACCCCTGCCATCAGGAACAAAAATCGTTTCATGTCCAACTCCTAGAAGCTTGCGATATTACTGGCTTGAGGCTCCAGGCCTCAGCCCGCCACAAACACCCGTGCTTTGCGCGGGGTCAACACCAAAGTCTCGCCCTCTTTGAAATCTTGCTGGCGGTATTGCGAAGATGACAACTGCGCCTCAATGATGGCGTCTTTGCCAAAGTGGCTCTCCACGGGTTCCAGCTCCAACCGGGCCACAGGGCCCACCACGATCGCGCGGGTCAACTTGGCGACGATGCCCGTTTGCGCTGCGCCCGCTTGGTAGCGGCGCACGTCCAAGTCGTGCGGGCGCACATAGGCCATGGCCTTGGCGTCTTGCACCTGCCCATGTTCGGGGCTGTCCAAACGCACCGCGTGTTGATCGGAACCGATCAACATCTCGCCTTCATGGGCGCGGCCATGGAACAAATTCACATCGCCCAAAAAGCCATACACAAAGGGGCTCGACGGGTGGTCCCACACATCTTGCGGCGAACCGATTTGCTCGATGTTGCCTTTGTTCATCAGCACCACACGGTCGGCCACTTCGAGGGCCTCTTCTTGGTCGTGCGTGACAAAAATGCTGGTCACATGCAACTCGTCATGCAAGCGACGCAGCCAACGGCGCAATTCTTTGCGCACCTTGGCGTCCAGCGCACCAAAGGGTTCGTCCAGCAACAGCACTTTGGGCTCCACCGCCAGGGCGCGGGCCAAGGCAATGCGTTGGCGTTGTCCGCCGGACAACTGCGAGGGGTAGCGGTCCGACAACCAATCGAGTTGCACCAGGTTCAGCAACTCATGCACCTTGCGTTGAATCTCGGATTCGCTGGGGCGTTGGGCGCGGGGTTTGACGCGCAGACCAAAGGCGACGTTTTCAAACACCGTCATGTGCCGGAACAGCGCGTAATGCTGGAACACAAAGCCCACCTGGCGCTCGCGCACATGCACATGGGTGGTGTCTTCGCCGCTGAAGCCGATCGTGCCTTGGTCGGCGGTTTCCAGGCCCGCGATGATGCGCAGCAAGGTGGTTTTGCCGCAGCCCGAAGGGCCGAGCAAGGCGACCAATTCGCCTGATTCGATGTCAAGACTGACATTGTTCAGCGCGGTAAAGTCACCGAATTGTTTGTGGACGTTGCGGATTTCAATGCTCATGATGGGGATTCCATTCGGGATTCAAACAACAGCCGAGGCAGTAGGCCGCTCGGGCGGTGTGTCGACCGCTGCATTCGTGACTTGTTCGTGGCGCCATTCGATGACTGACTTAATAACCAGCGTCACCAAAGCCAGCAGAGCCAGCAGTGAGGCCACTGCAAAGGCGGCCACCGATTGGTATTCGTTGTACAAAATTTCGACGTGCAGCGGCATGGTGTTGGTCTCGCCACGGATGTGGCCCGACACCACCGACACAGCGCCAAACTCGCCCATGGCGCGGGCATTGCACAAGATCACGCCATAAATCAAACCCCATTGGATATTAGGCAAGGTGACGTACCAAAACGTTTGCCAACCGGTCGCGCCCAGTACGATGGCGGCTTGCTCTTCGTCATTGCCTTGCGCCTGCATGAGTGGAATCAACTCACGGGCAATGAACGGGAAGGTCACAAACACCGTGGCCAGCACGATGCCCGGCACAGCAAAAATAATCTGGATGTCATGCGCTTGCAGCCAAGGGCCCAGCCAGCCTTGTGCGCCGAACATCAACACATAAATCAATCCAGCCACCACGGGCGAGACCGAAAAAGGCAAGTCCACCAGCGTGGTCAAAAAAGCTTTGCCTTTGAATTCGTACTTGGCTATCGCCCACGCGGCGGCCACGCCAAAAACCAAGTTCAATGGCACAGCAATGGCAGCGGTGAGCAAGGTCAGTCGAATAGCCGACCAGGCGTCTGGCTCGTGCAGCGCTTCGAAGTACGCACCCAAACCTTTGCGCAGGGCCTCGGTGAAGACCGCCGCCAAAGGCAAGACCAAAAACAAAAACATGAAGACCAGCGCAATGCCAATGAGGCTGTAACGTACCCATGCGGACTCGGTAGTACCCGCTTGTGCGCGGCGTGCTGAAGCTTGATGAGAAGAACCACTGCTCATGCCGGGGCTCCTGTGTGTTTGCGCTGCCAGGCCTGCAGGGCATTGATGATGAGCAGCAAAACAAAGGAAAACACCAGCATCACCAAGGCCACAGCGGTGGCGCCTGCGTAATCGTATTGTTCCAGTTTGCTGATGATGATCAGCGGGGTGATTTCAGACACCATAGGCATGTTGCCTGCGATGAAAATCACAGAGCCGTATTCGCCAATGGCCCGCGCAAAGGCCATGGCAAAGCCTGTGAGCAAGGCCGGAGCGATGGTCGGGAAAATCACCTGGGTGAAGGTTTGCCATCGCGTGGCGCCCAGGCATGTCGCGGCCTCTTCGAGTTCTTTTTCAGCGTCTTCGAGCACCGGCTGCACCGTGCGCACCACAAAAGGCAAGCCAATGAAAATCAAGGCAATGATCACCCCATTGGGGTTAAAGGCCAGCTGAATCCCCAAAGGCTCGAGGTACTGCCCCACCCAACCGTTGCTGGCCAACAATGCGGTCAGCGAAATACCCGCCACGGCCGTGGGCAAGGCAAAAGGCAAATCCACCAAAGCGTCGATGACTTTTTTGCCAAAGAACTGGTAGCGGACCAAGACCCAAGCCACCAAGAGGCCGAACACCACATTGACCAAGGCTGCAATCAGTGAAGCCCCAAAAGTCAAACGGTACGAGGCCATCACGCGTGGCCCTGTGACCGCAGCCCAGAACGAGTCCAAGTTCAAAGTGAAGGTTTTGAAAAACAGTGCCGACAAGGGAATCAGCACAATCAGGCACAAATAGAAAATCGTGAAACCCAGGGTCAGGTTGAACCCAGGCAACACTCTGGAAGGCGCTCGCCTTGCGGGCGGCGCTTGATCTTGCAAAACAGTCATATCGAAGGGTGAAGTCCTGTTCAGCGGTTGACATAAATCTGATCAAAGCTCGCACCATCCGCAAAGTGGTCTTTGGCCGCTTTGGTCCAGCCACCGAAGGCTTGGTCGATCGTCACCAAATTCAGCTTGGGGAACTGCTTGGCATATTTGACTTGGGCCTTGGGAGAGATGGGGCGATAAAAATTCTTGCCAATGATGTCTTGGCCTTCTTCGGTATAGAGGTATTCCAGGTAAGCCTGCGCCAACGCACGCGTGCCCTTCTTGTCTACGTTTTTATCGACCACGGTCACCGCAGGCTCGGCCAGAATCGACAGCGAGGGATAGACCACATCGAACTTGGCCGAGAACTCTTTCTCAAGCAGGTAAGCTTCGTTTTCCCAGGCGATCAGCACATCGCCTTGGTTGCGTTGGGCAAAGGTGATGGTCGAGCCCCGGGCGCCGGTGTCAAGCACAGGCACGTTTTTGTAAAGTCCAGCCACAAAGTCCCTTGCTTTGGCATCACTGCCCCATTTGCGTTTGGCAAACTCCCAAGCAGCCAGGTAGTTCCAACGGGCACCGCCTGATGTTTTGGGGTTGGGCGTGATCACTTTGATGCCGGGCTTGACCAGGTCATCCCAGTCTTTGATGCCCTTGGGATTACCCTCGCGCACCACCAGAACAATGGTCGATGCGTAGGGTGAACTGTTGTGCGGCAAGCGCTTTTGCCAATCTTTGGGGATCAGCTTACCGTTCTCGTACAGAGCATCGGTGTCGCCACCCAAGGCCAGGGTCGCGACATCCGCGTCCAGGCCGTCGATGATGGAGCGGGCCTGTTTGCCCGAACCGCCGTGTGACTGTTTGAAGCTCACGTCCTGCCCGGTTTTGGACTTCCATTGTTTGGCAAAGGCTTGGTTGAATTCCACATACAGCTCGCGTGTCGGGTCATAGGACACGTTCAGCAAAGATACGCTTTGGGCCGCTGCGCCCAGCGACAAGCAGGCACACAACAGAGCGAGAGCTGCAACAAAAGCACGGCGGGGTTGCAGGTATTGGGCGGCGGTAGATGTTTTCATGATTGAACTCCAGAAAGACACCGAATAAATCGATGGGTTGGATTCTGGGTTCAAGGCTTTGAAAGTGGAACTACCGTTTTTCTACTTGTAAATAACTTAAAAATCTATAAGGCTGCTCAGCCCTTGCGGTTTCAGGCATTGAGCCGGATGACTTCTTCGCGCAAATCATGCGACCACGCGCGGCGGTCACGGCCCTCGGCGGTCTGCGGTTGGCCAAAGTGCAGCACCGCGTCGATACCCTCGGCGGTCAAGGTTCGCCACACCGACACCAGCAGCGAATCGTCGCCAATGTAGGCCGGGGCCAGGCTGATAGCGCCAGTGTGTCGGTCCACAAACTTCAAGGCCACGGGTTGCACGGGCGCATCGGCTGCAATGGCAGCCTGTATCAAGTTGGCGTGAAAAGGCAGCAGATGCAAGCCGTCGCTGGTGGTGCCTTCTGGAAAGATGGCCACCACATCCCCGTTTTGCAAAGCGTGGGTCATCTCTTGCACCACACGCATGGCGTCGCGCCGGTTGGTGCGCTGAATGAACAAGGTGTCGCAGCCCGTGGCCAGGGTGCCGATGATCGGCCACTCTTGAATGTCGGACTTAGAAACAAATCGGCAATGCCGCGCGGCGTGCATGACCACAATGTCCAGCCACGAGATGTGGTTGGCCACCATCAACATGGGGCCATTGACAGCAGGTTGCCCTTGCACATGCAGTCGGATGTTCCACAAAGCCAACAACTGCAGCGACCAGGCTTGCACCCGCGCTTCAGTGTGTTCAGGCGAAAGTTTGGGAAAGTGCGCGTGAATCCACCACAGGCCTTTGAGCATGTGCCCCAGGCCGCGCAGCAGTTTGTAAACAGCGACGAGGGTCTTCACGCCTCAAAGGCCAGATGCCCTGCGACCACAGTGGCGAGCACCCGGCCTGGCAACTCGTAACCCGAAAACGGTGTGCTCTTGCCTTGGCTGCGCAAGGCTTGTGCACTCACGGGCCAGTGGCCATCGCTGGTCAGCACACACACATCGGCCACACCGCCCACAGCCAATTGGCCGACCGAGCCTTGCAGGGTTTGCAAGGCCGAGCCCAGAATTTGCGCAGGCTGACTGGTGATGCGGGTCAACACGGCGCTCAGGTCCAGTCCTTCATCTTGGCCCCACTTGAGGGCCAGACTCCACAGCAACTCCAGGCCCGTGGCCCCGGGTTCGGCTTCGGCAAAGGGCAAGGCCTTGGCATCGGCGTCGACCGGCGTGTGGTCAGACACCAGCGCATCCAGCGTGCCATCGGCCAGGCCGGCTCGCAGCGCAGCGCGGTCGGCTTGCTGACGCAGCACCGGGGTCAGGCGGGCGCGGCTGTCAAAGTAACCCATGTCGGCATCGGTCAGGTGCAGCGAGTTGATGCTCACATCGGCTGTGATCGGTAAACCTTCCGTCTTGGCTTGACGCACCAAGGCCACACCGGCAGCGCTGCTGATGCGGCACAAATGCACGCGGGCACGGGTGCTGCGCACGAGTTCAAAAATCGTGTGCAGAGCGATGGTTTCAGCAGCCACAGACACACCTGACAAACCCATGCGCGTGGCCAAAGGGCCGCTGGCAGCCACGCCTTGACCCAAGTAAAACTCTTGCGGGCGCAACCACACGGTGTAGCCGAACGAGCTGGCGTATTGCAAAGCGCGTTGTACCACCTGGGTGTTGGCCAGAGCGACTTCAGCCTGCCCAAAGCCCACACAACCGGCAGCGGTGAGTTGACCCATCTCGGTCAGCACATCGCCCTTGAGGCCCACGGTCAACGCGCCCAAAGGCAACACGCGGGCTTGGTGCAGTTTTTCGGCGCGGTAACGCAGCATCTCCACCAGACCGGGCTCGTCAAGCACCGGGTCGGTGTCCGGTGGGCAGACCAAACTGGTCACGCCACCCGCGACAGCGGCGGACATTTCAGACTCGAGCATGCCCGCATGTTCTTGGCCGGGTTCGCGCAGTCGCGCGGCCAGGTCCACCAAGCCAGGGGCGACGATGCAGCCCTTGGCATCGATCACGCGATCGGGCGTGAAGTCTGCGGGAGCCTTGCCCACCGCCACGATGCGGCCCGCGGCGATCGCCACATCGGCGTTTTGATCCAGACCGCTTGCAGGGTCAATCACGCGGCCGTTTTGAATGAGTAGTTTCATCAGTCCAGTCCTTATGCCTCGTTGCCCGCGACGATGCTCATCACCGCCATGCGCACCGCGATGCCAAAGGTCACCTGCGGCAGGATCACGCTTTGCTGGCCGTCGACCACCGCCGAGTCGATCTCAACCCCGCGGTTGATCGGGCCGGGATGCATGACGATGGCATCGGGCTTGGCCAATTGGAGCTTTTCAGGCGTCAAGCCAAAGCTTTCAAAGTATTCTTGGCTGGAGGGCAGCAATGCGCCGCTCATGCGTTCGTTTTGCAGGCGCAGCATGATGACCACGTCGCAATCCTTGATGCCCTCTGCCAGGTTGTGGAAGACACGCACACCCATCTGCGCCATGTCGGCGGGCACCAAGGTTTTAGGGCCGACCACGCGCACTTCGGCGCAGCCCAGCGTGGTGAGGGCGTGGATGTCAGATCGCGCCACTCGCGAGTGCAGCACGTCGCCCACGATGGCCACGGTGAGGTTGCTGAAGTCTTTTTTGTAGTGCCGGATGGTGTACATGTCCAGCAAGCCCTGCGTGGGATGGGCGTGGCGCCCGTCACCGGCATTGACCACGTGCACATGCGGGGCCACGTGTTGCGCAATCAGGTAGGGCGCGCCCGACTCGTTGTGCCGCACCACAAAGATGTCTGCGGCCATGGCACTCAGATTGGCGATGGTATCGAGCAGCGACTCGCCCTTGCTGGCCGAGGAGCGGGCGATGTCCAGGTTGATGACGTCGGCCGAGAGCCGTGTGGCCGCAATCTCAAAGGTGGTGCGGGTGCGGGTGCTGTTTTCAAAGAACAGGTTGAACACGCTCTTGCCGCGCAAGAGCGGCACCTTTTTGACTTCGCGGTCGTTGACGCTGGCAAAGTTGGCGGCAGTATCCAGAATGTGGGTAAGGATGTCTTTGGACAAACCTTCGGTGGAGAGCAAATGAATCAGCTCGCCGTTTTTGTTCAATTGGGGGTTGTTGCGTTTGTAGAGCATGTTGTTGTCACCTGGGTCAGGCTTTGTCCTCCACTTCAAAACTGAAAGTACCCGCTGAATCACGCGCCAGTGCCAACGACTGTGTGGGCAACAAGGCCACGCGGGCAGCCGCGAAGTCGGCCTGAATGGGCAGTTGACGGCCACCCCGATCGACCAGCACCGCGAGTTTGACACTGGCCGGGCGGCCGTAATCGAAGAGTTCGTTGACCACGGCCCGCAGGGTACGGCCGGTGTAGAGCACATCGTCCAAGATCAACACATCGGCGCCTTGGATCTCAAAGGGCAACTGGGTTTGCCCACCCGCGGCCAAACCGCGCTGGGCAAAGTCATCTCGGTGCATGGCCGAAGAGATCGTCCCATGTTGACCGGACAGACCCAGGTCTTTTTGCAGGCGTTCTGCCAACCAGGCACCACCCGAGGTAATGCCCACCAAACGGGTCTGTGGGCCCACCAGGGCTTGCACGCCGCGCAGCAATTCGCTGTACAGCGCCTCTGCATTCAAAGCCAATGCACTCAAGGCAAACTCCTTAAAAACTGTTCCAGAATGATGCAGGCTGAGGCGGCATCGGCGTCGCGGGCTCCGGCCTGCAAGGCTTCGGTGGTGCTGTAACGCTCGTCCACTTCATAGACAGACAAACCAAACCGACCGCGCAGTTGGCGTGCGAACTTTTGCGCCCGCAGGGTGTTCTCGTGGGCCGCCCCGTCGGGGTGAAAGGGCACACCGATCACCAGGGCGTCGGGCTGCCATTCGGCAATGCGTTGCTGGACCTGCACAAAGCGGGCATCCCCTTCAGCCTGAATGGTGTGTTGCGGTGTGGCACTGCGCAGCATGCGGTTGCCTACGGCAACGCCTGTGCGTTTGAGGCCGTAATCGAAAGCCAAAAAAGTCTGGTGCGAGGCCGCGACGTCGGCCAAGCCCGTGCCGCTCATGCGTGCCCCGCGTCAGGTGAGAGCATCCAGTGCTGCAGGCCAAGCAGACTCAGAGCACGATCGTATCGCTTGTCGAGCGGGGTCTCAAAGATGACCTCAGGGTCGGCTTGCACGGTGAGCCAGCTGTTCTCGCCAATTTCGGATTCAAGTTGCCCTTCGCCCCATGAGGCATAACCCAGGGTCACCAATACCCTGCGGGGGCCAGAACCATTCGAGAGGGCTTCGAGCACATCGCGCGAAGTGGTCATGGACAGGCCACCGGGCACGCTCAAGGTGGAGGCATAGATGGCGGTATCTTTGTCTTGGTTGTCGAGCACCATGGGCTCGTGCAACACAAAACCGCGCTCGGTTTGGACAGGGCCGCCGTGCAGCACCTGGGCATGGAGCAGGTCGTCGCGGCGCAGGGGCAACTCAACTTTGTCAAACAAATGGCGCAGGCTGAATTCGCCGGGTTTGTTGATGATCAAACCCATGGCGCCGCGCTGGTTATGCTCGCACATGTAGACCACGCTTTTAGAGAATGTCTCATCCTCCAAACCGGGCATGGCGATCAAAAAATGATGCGTCAGGTTAATCGAGGGAGAATCGGGCGACATGCTGACATTTTAAGGGCGAAGTCCCTGACCAGCTTTTTTGAGGACTCCTGTTGATGAACAAAGCTTTTTCCTCCGGCATGGTCTGGTTTCGGCGCGATTTGCGTGCGCAAGACCATGCAGCCTTGTTCCATGCGCTGAAAAACTGCAGCAAGGTGTTTTGCCTGTTTGTGTTTGACAGCGACATCCTGGACCCCCTGCCCCGAGCCGACCGCCGGGTAGAGTTCATCCGCGAGTCGCTGGTGGACCTGGACGGTCAACTGCGCAGCTTGGCCGGCAACGACGCCGCAGGACTGATCGTGCGTCACGGCCAGGCCAAAGAACAGGTGGCCCGCATGGCACAGCAGCTGGGCGTGCAAGCAGTGTTTGCCAACCACGACGACGAACCCCCAGCCCAGGCGCGAGACGCCCAGGTGCGGGGCGCCCTGGCCGATGTGGGTGTGGTCTTGCATACCTACAAGGATCATGTGATTTTTGAGCGGCAGGAGGTCATGACGCAGATGGGCCGACCCTACACCGTCTTTACCCCGTACAAAAACGCCTGGCTCAAAAAGGTGGACGCCCAAGACCTCAAAGCCTACCCCGTGCAAGACCATGTCGCAGCATTGGCCCCTCGGCCCGAAGCCTGCCGCCAAGCCGTGCCCAGCTTGGCGGACTTGGGCTTTGAGGCCACCCATTTGCACACCCTGCACATTCATCCTGGCAGCGCAGCGGTGCCGGCCTTGCTGGAGGACTTTTGGCCGCGCATTGCCAAATATGACCATGCACGCAATTTCCCGGCCATCAAAGGGCCGAGTTATTTGAGCGTGCATTTGCGCTTTGGCACCGTGTCGATCCGTGCTTTGGCGCGGCAGGCGCTCAACCTGTCACAGGCGGGCAATGAAGGCGCCAGCGTCTGGTTGAGCGAGTTGATTTGGCGCGATTTTTATGCGCAGATCATGGCCAACTTTCCGCATGCGATGGAGCGAAGTTTCAAACCCGATTACGACGCCATCGCTTGGGAACACGGGCCTCATGCCCGCAAGCTCTTTGACGCTTGGTGCCAAGGCCGCACCGGCTACCCGCTGGTGGATGCGGCCATGATGCAGATCAACCAGACCGGCTACATGCACAACCGCTTGCGCATGGTGGTGGCGAGTTTTTTGGTCAAGGACCTGGGCATCGATTGGCGCTGGGGCGAAGGCTATTTCGCCCTTCATCTGAATGACTTTGATTTGTCATCCAACAACGGCGGCTGGCAATGGGCCAGCTCCAGCGGCTGCGATGCACAGCCGTATTTCCGGATCTTCAATCCGGTCAGTCAAAGTGAAAAGTTCGACCCCGAAGGCAAGTTCATTCGCCGCTACCTGCCGCAATTGGCCTCATTGCCCACCGCTGCGTTGCATGCGCCATGGGCCGCTAAGCCCCTGGAGCTGGCGGTCGCGGGGGTGGCGTTGGGCAAGGACTATCCCCGCCCCATCGTCATGCACGACGAAGCGCGGGAAAAAACTTTGGCGCGTTACGCCGTGGTGAAAAAAGTCAAAGAATGAAGCAAAAAGATTGCTTCAGATCGCGACCATTTCAAAGTCTTCTTTGCGGGCACCGCATTCTGGGCAGACCCAGTTCATGGGCACATCAGCCCAAGCGGTGCCGGGGGCAATGCCGTCTTCAGGCGCACCCAAAGCCTCGTCATAGATCCAGCCGCAAATCAGACACATCCAGGTTTGAGATTCAGTCACAGTCGCTCACATGAGTGGAATAGAATGAATCGATTGTATCGACGCTTGTCCACTGGCCTTTTCAGCGCATGAACACACCCCGCCCCATTCCCCTTCTGAGCGACGATGACGCCGATGAGTCGGAAGAAATCATGGCCTGCGTGCTGGTGTTCAATGCCAGTGACCCCAGCGGTGCTGGCGGCATCAGCTGCGACGCGCTCGCCATTGCCTCTGTGGGTGCCCATGCCCTGCCCGTGCTGACAGGTGCCTACGCCCGCGACACCCGCGAAATTCTGGATTTTTTTGAACTCAACGAAGAAGCCGTGGGCGACCAAGCCCGCGCCATCGTCGAAGACGTGCCGCCGCAAGTCATCAAAGTGGGCTTTGCAGGCAGCCCCGAGAACATCGGCGTGATCGCTGAGCTGGCCAGTGATTACGACGGCGTGCCTCTGGTGGCCTACATGCCCAACTTGTCATGGTGGCAAGAAGAAAAGATCGACGAGTATTTGGATGCTTTCCGCGAACTGCTGCTGCCGCAAACCAGCGTCTTGATCGGCCACCACAGTACGCTGCGCCGCTGGTTACTGCCCGATTGGGCAGGCGATAAAAATCCCGGACCACGTGACATCGCCAAAGCCGCCGCGACCATGGGCGTGCCCTACACCTTGGTGACCGGCATGCCCTTGGCCGATCAGCACATTGACAATGTACTGGCCACACCCGAGACAGTGATTGCCCATGAAAAATTCGAACGCATCGAAGCCGTCTTTGCCGGTGCGGGCGAAACTTTGTCAGCCGCACTGGCGGCTTTGCTGGCCACCGGGCTCGAGTTGCCCGAGGCCTTCAGCGAAGCGCTCAACTACCTAGACCGCAGTTTGGACGAAGGCTTTCGCCCAGGCATGGGGCAGGTCATTCCCGACCGCTTGTTTTGGGCTCAACCGGAGGCAGAGGCTGACGCCGATGAGCCGGTGGGCATGCACATGACCGGTGATTTTTTTGAGGTTCCCCACAATGAAACCAAACACTGATTTGAACGACAGCTTGTTCGAGCGCGCACGACGCGTCATCCCTGGCGGCGTGAATTCCCCGGTACGTGCATTCCGCGCGGTGGGTGGAACACCCCGTTTTGTGCAGCGGGCACAGGGCGCGTATTTCTGGGATGCCAATGGGCAGAAATACATCGACTACATCGGCTCCTGGGGCCCGATGATTTTGGGTCACGGCCACCCGGCCGTGCTCGAAGCAGTGCAAAAAGCCGCGCTGGATGGTTTTTCGTTTGGCGCCCCCACCGAGCGTGAGATCGATCTGGTCGAAGCGATTCTCAAACTGGTGCCGTCCATGGACATGGTGCGCTTGGTCAGCTCGGGCACCGAAGCGGGCATGAGCGCTTTGCGCCTGGCGCGTGGCGCGACGGGCCGCAGCAAGATCATCAAATTCGAAGGCTGCTACCACGGTCATGCCGATGCCCTCTTGGTCAAGGCCGGCTCCGGTTTGGCCACGTTTGGCAACCCCACCAGCGCAGGCGTGCCGCCTGAAGTGGTGCAACACACGCTGGTGCTGGAGTACAACAATATCCCACAGCTGGAAGAAGCCTTTGCCTTACACGGCAAGGAATTGGCTTGCGTGATGATCGAGCCCATTGCGGGCAACATGAACTTTGTGCGCGCCAGCGTGCCCTTCATGAAACGCTGCCGCGAACTGTGCACCCAGCATGGCGCCCTGTTTGTGTTTGACGAAGTCATGACCGGCTGCCGCGTTGCGCTGGGCAGTGCGCAAAGCGTGTACGCCAAAGCCATCCCCGGCTTTGAGCCCGACATGACGGTCATGGGTAAGGTCATTGGCGGCGGTATGCCGCTGGCTGCCTTTGGCGGCAAACGTGCGGTGATGGAACAGCTCGCCCCGCTGGGCCCGGTTTACCAGGCTGGGACTTTGAGCGGCAACCCCGTAGCCACCGCTTGCGGATTGGCCACTTTGAAAGAAATCAGTCGCCCCGGATTTTTTGACGCCCTCACCGCCCAAACCCGCAAGCTGGTGGATGGCTTGAGCAGCGCCGCAGCCGCTGAAGGCGTTCCCTTTGTTGGCGACTGCGAAGGCGGGATGTTTGGCTTTTTCTTGCTGCCCGAGTTGCCACAAAACTACGGTCAAGTGATGAAGACCGATGGCACGAAATTCAACACCCTCTTCCATGGTTTGCTTGACCGCGGTGTGTACATCGCGCCGGCCTTGTATGAAGCCGGCTTTGTCTCGGGTGCACACAGTGACGAGGACATCGCGCACACCGTGGCGGCCGCTCGCGACATCTTCAAATCGCTGTGACCCTTCTGCGCCCCGCCACTTTCAAGTGCATGCTGCTGACCGCCGCAGCCCAGATGTGCGCTGCGGCTCAGGCCGACACCGCTTTTGACGCCGATCGTTTATGGGTCAACGCCGGGTTTTATTCCGCTCACTTTGACACCCACAAAGACTTGCGCAATGCCAACCCCGGGCTGGGGCTGGAATACCGTTTGAACGAGGACTGGAGCGCCACGGTGGGGCACTTCACCAACAGCGACAACGCGCCATCCAACTACATCGGTGCGTATTACCAACCCTGGGTGCTTGGTGGCATCAAATGGGGTGTGGTGGCGGGAGCCTTCAATGGCTACCCCAAGGCCTTCAACGGCAGCTGGTTTCCTGCGGTGTTGCCTGTGGCCAGCGTGGAACGCGGCCATTGGGGCCTGAACGTAGCCTTGGTGCCACCGCTCAAAGACCGCCTGTATGGAGCGGTGAGCTTTCAATTGAAGTTTCGATTTCAGGATTGAAACGCATGGCGAGAGTCACATGGGCAATGTAATATGGCTCCAACACAGTGACCCTTTAGCCTCACCATGAAGCAAGTAGACACCACCTCTACAGAGCCAGCATTACCCGCCGATAAGGGCAAAGCGCAGGACTTATTCTCCAAGGAAATATGGGCTGCGCTACCCGCAGCTTTTTTAGCGGCTTGCGGCGGCGGGGGCGGCAGTTCCAGTACATCACCAACACCTACGCCAACACCGACGCCCACACCTGTAGGGTTAACTTCCGAGCAAGCCTCACGCTTTTTGGGGCAAGCAGCCTGGGGGGCCAATCCCAGCAGTTTGAAAGCGGTGACCGATCAAGGCTTGAATGGCTGGCTGGCTCAACAAATGGCCATGCCACAGTCGCAAAGCATGACGGCTTGGTTGATTGAAAAGGGCTACAACGACGCCACCGTGAGCGGCAACATCAATGGCGATGGCGGCTGGACAGGCGCCATCTGGAACAAGCTGTTCACCGCACCTGACGCCTTTCGCCAGCGTGCCGTTCTGGCCCTGAGCGAAATATTTGTGGTATCGACCTTGGGCCTGCCGATCAGCTGGAAAAATTTCGCGATCGCCAACTACTGGGAGGTGCTGGAAAAAAACGTGTTCGGCAATTTCCGCGACCTTTTGAATGCCGTGACCTTGAGCTCGGCGATGGGCTCTTACCTGAACATGAAGGGCAACCAAAAAGCCAATGCCGCCACAGGCCGCGCCCCTGACGAAAACTTTGCGCGTGAAGTGATGCAGTTATTCACTATCGGTTTGTACAAGCTCAACACCGACGGCAGTTTGCAGCTCAACGCACAAGGCCAGCCGATCGAAACCTACGACAACAACGACATCCAGGGTTTGGCCCGCGTCTTCACGGGTTGGGACTTGGCGGCAGGCACCGACCCCTCAGGCACGCTGGCGTCTTTGGCTTACCGTCAGGGCTTGCCCATGGCCCTGAACGCCAGTTTGCACAGCCCGGAAGCGAAAAGCTTTTTGGGCACAGTGATCCCGGCAGGCACCTCGGGCGCCGACAGCCTGCGCATCGCCTTGGATGCTTTGTTCATGCACGCCAACACGCCAAGCTTCATTGCCAAACAATTGATCCAGCGGCTGGTCACCAGCAACCCCAGTCCCGCTTACATCGAACGCGTGGCCAAAGCCTTCATCAACAATGGCCATACCGTTCGCGGCGACATGAAAGCTGTATGGACCGCGGTGCTCATGGACACCGAGGCGCGAACTGCGAACAGCAGCGCCAGCTTTGGCAAGCTGCGCGAACCCATGGTGCGACTGATCCAATGGGGGCGCACCTTTGGCGCCATCAATGCCGATGGATTGTGGACCTTGGGCAACACCAGCTCAGAAACCACTTTGAACCAAATGCCACTGTATGCCCCCAGTGTTTTCAATTTCTTCAGGCCCGGTTACGCACCGCCCAATGCCGCACTGCTGAAAGCCCAACTGGTCGCGCCTGAATTACAAATCACAGACGAACCTTCTGTGGTGGGCTACATCAACTACATGGCGGGCACGGTCAACAACGCCCGCGTGGTCAAGGTGGACTACACCACCGAAAAAGCTTTGGCCACTACGCCTTCAGCGTTGATCGATCATTTGAATCTGCACCTGGCCGCTGGCGCCATCAGCACAACCAACCGCACCTTGATGTCACAGGCCATCAACACGATAGCTGCCTCCACCGATGCGGGTTTGCTCAACCGGGTGTATGCCGCCATCGTGTTGGTCATGAGCTGCAATGACTACCTCGTTCAACAGTGAGGCCGCCATGACGAATATGTCCAACACCACCCGCCGCGCTTTGCTGAAACAAGGCACCGCCTTGGCTTTTGCCCGCACTGCCTCACCTGTAGCGGCCAGCCTGGCAGCCATGGCCAATGCTGCTGCGCAATCGGCCACCGACTACAAAGCCTTGGTTTGTATTTTTCTGTATGGCGCTAACGACCACTACAACACCGTGGTGCCCTACGATCTGGCCAACTACAACGCCTACTATGCGATCCGAAAAGGGACAACCGTCACCGGTCCTTACGAGGGCATCGCCTTGACGCGCAGCAGCTTGTCGGCCACGTCATTGAGTGCGCCTTTGTCTGGGGGGCGGCAAATGGCATTGAACCCGCAAATGAGCGGCATGAAAACCCTGTTCGATGCTGGCCGCGCCGGTATCTTGATGAACGTGGGGCCCTTGGTCGTGCCCACCACCCGGACGCAATACGACAACAAGTCAGTGCCCTTGCCGCCCAAATTGTTTTCACACAATGACCAACAGGCCTACTGGCAATCGTCTTTCCAAACCGAAGGCAGCGCCTCGGGCTGGGGCGGCCGGGCCGCTGATTTGATGTTGAGCGGCAACGGCGCCTCGGCACTGACGTGTATTTCAGTCAATGGCAATGCGCTGTATTTGTCTGGGCAGCAGGCGATTTCGTACCAAATGAGCACCACGGGTGCAACCACGGTGAACGCGATCAAAGCCAAGTCTTTGTTTGGATCGTCGACCTGTGCCACGGCCTTGCAAACCTTGTTGACGCAAAGCGGCACGCATTTGCTGGCCAATGCCCAAACGCAAATCACCCAACGGGCGTTGAGCACTTACGACAGTGTGGCCAATGCCATAGGCACCAGCGCCAGTACAGCCTTGAGTAATTTGTTTCCCACCTCGGGCACCAACACCTTGTCGGCTCAATTGAAAATGGTGGCTCGCTTGATCGAAAAACAAGCCACTTTGGGCGTGCGCAGGCAAGTGTTCATGGTGGGCATGGGTGGGTTTGACTTGCACGATTTTTTGCCCAACCAGCACCCCGCCTTGTTGCAAAAACTGAGTGACGCCTCCTTGGAGTTCGACAACGCGATGCGGTACTTGGGCACCTCGTCGCAGGTGACCAGCTTCACCGCCTCTGACTTTGGTCGCACCCTCTCGTCCAACGGTGACGGTTCAGACCACGGCTGGGGCAGCCACCATTTTGTGATGGGGGGCGCGGTGCAAGGCGGTCAGTATTTCGGACAAGCCCCAGAGATCGGCATCACGCACAACGCACAGGTCGGCAGCGGCCGTTTGCTGCCATCAACCTCCACCGATCAAATGGGCGCCGAATTGGCTCGGTGGTTCGGTGTCAGCGCGACCGACATGCCCGCCGTGCTGCCCAACGCCAAGAACTTTGACTTGTACAAATTAGGCTTGTTCAAGGCTTGAAATTGTCCAAGCCCTGCGAGCGGTGCATCAATGCCGGAAGTGCCGCACTCCGGTGAACACCATGGCCACACCGCGCTCATTGGCGGCGTCAATCACTTCTGAGTCGCGCATGGAGCCACCGGGCTGGATGACGCTGGTGGCGCCCTGATCGATCACCACATCCAAACCGTCTCGGAAGGGGAAGAAGGCGTCGCTGGCCACAGCCGTGCCTTGCAAACTCAAATGAGCATGGCCGGCTTTGATGCTGGCGATGCGGGCTGAATCGAGCCGGCTCATTTGGCCTGCGCCCACGCCCATGGTCATGCCGTTGGCACAGAAAACGATGGCATTGCTCTTGACGAATTTGGCGACCTTCCATGCAAACAGCAGGTCTTGCATTTGCGTGGGCGTCGGTTGCACACGGGTCACGACTTTCAGGTCAGCCAATTGCAATTCATGGTTGTCGGCGGTTTGCATCAGCAAACCCGAGCCAATGCGTTTGACGTCGATCGCATTCTGACCTTTGTCCCACGCGCTGGAACCACCGGGCGGCAAGGCGATTTGCAACACGCGCACATTGGCCTTGGCCTTGAAGATCTCCAGCGCTTCGGCGCTGTAACTGGGAGCCATCAAGACTTCAACAAACTGCTTGCTCACCGCTTCGGCCGCGGCTTTGTCGACCGGGCGGTTGAAGGCGATGATGCCGCCAAAGGCGCTGGTGGGGTCGGTCTGGAAAGCTTTGCTGTATGACTCCAAAGCGTCTTGGCCCACGGCCACACCGCAGGGGTTGGCGTGTTTGACGATCACGCACGCGGGTGCATCAAACGTCTTGACGCATTCCCAAGCGGCGTCGGCGTCGGCGATGTTGTTGTAGGACAGCTCTTTGCCCTGCAATTGCTCGGCCATCACCAGCGAGCCGGGTGCCGGGTACAGGTCACGGTAGAAGGCCGCTTGTTGGTGCGGGTTCTCACCATAACGCAGGTCCTGCAACTTGATGAAGTTGCCATTGGCCTGCGCCGAGAACACACTGCGCTGGCCGGTGGCCAGGTCCAAGGAAGACAGGTAGCCGCTGATGGCGGCGTCATATTGCGCAATACGATTGAAGGCCGCCACCGACAAGGCAAAGCGGATTGCCTCACTCACATGGCCATGGGCTTTGATGTCGGCCAACACGGTGGCGTACTGCGAGGCGTCGGTCAAGACGGCCACGTCTTTCCAGTTCTTAGCCGCAGAGCGCACCATGGCAGGGCCGCCGATGTCGATGTTCTCGATCGCGTCTTCCAGCGTGCATCCGGGCTTGGCCACAGTGGCTTCAAAGGGATAGAGGTTGACGATGAGCAAATCGATGGTGTCGATGCCATGGGCCTGCAAAGCAGCCATGTGCTCAGGCGTATCTCGGCGTGCCAACAAGCCGCCATGCACCTTGGGGTGCAGGGTTTTGACGCGGCCATCCAACATTTCGGGGAAACCAGTGACCTCGGCCACTTCGGTCACGGGTAAACCTTGTTCGGCCAACAGTTTGGCGGTGCCGCCCGTAGAGATCAGGCCCACGCCCAAGGCGTGCAGGTCACGCGCAAGTTCGACGATGCCGGTTTTGTCAGAGACGGAGATGAGGGCTCTCATGGTGTTCATTTCAAAAGTTGGTGTTCGATCAATTTCTTACGCAGGGTGTTGCGGTTCAGGCCCAGCCATTCCGCCGCACGCGACTGGTTCTGGTCAGCGTTGTGCATCACCACGTCCAGCAAAGGGCGTTCGACCAGTCGGATCAACATGTCGTACATGTTGGACGGGTCGGTACCGTCCAGATCCCTGAAATAGTTCTGCAAGTTCTCGCGGATGCATTGCTCAATGCTGTTGCTCATTCCATCATCTCCAAAGCCGGACTTTCTGTGGTGGCCGGCATGCGGTCCATCTTGTCGGCCAAACCGTCCCAATAATCGGCCACTGCATGCCACTGCGCTTGGGCCTCGTCTAAAGTATTCATCGTTTGCCTGAAATCTTCTGCGCCTGGTAAACCGCGCACATACCAAGCAATGTGCTTGCGCGCTGAGCGCACTCCGGTCAACTCGCCATACAGGCTGTAGTGGTCTTGCAAATGCGCCAGCAAAGCGCGGCGAACTTCGGCAACCAGGGGTGGGGCCAGGTGTTCGCCCGTGGCCAAAAAATGCGTCACTTCGCGGAAAATCCAGGGCCGTCCCTGTGCGGCGCGGCCGATCATCACAGCGTCGGCGCCCGTGTAGGCCAAGACCTCGCGGGCTTTTTCGGGGCTGGTGATGTCGCCATTGGCCACCACTGGGATACGCAACGCCGCTTTGACAGCAGCCACCGTGTCGTATTCAGCAAAGCCTTTGTAACCCTGCTCGCGGGTGCGGCCATGCACGGTGAGCATTTGCACGCCGGCCTGCTCGGCCGCGCGGGCCAGGGCCAAGGCATTTTTGTTTTCAGCCGACCAGCCCGTGCGCATTTTGAGAGTGACGGGCACGCCATGCGGGACGCAGGCTTGCACCACAGCATCAATGATTGACAGGGCCAGCGGCTCGTCCTGCATCAAGGCCGAACCGGCCCATTTGTTGCAAACCTTTTTGGCGGGACAACCCATGTTGATGTCGATGATCTGCGCACCGCGGTCGATGTTGTAGACCGCAGCCTCGGCCATCATGGCCGCATCGGTCCCAGCGATCTGCACGGCAATCGGGCCGGGCTCCCCATCGTGGTTAGCTCGGCGCGAGGTTTTCAGGCTCTGCCACAGGTCCTTGCGTGATGTGACCATTTCACTCACAGCGTAGCCCGCGCCAAAGGCGCGGCACAGCTGGCGAAACGGACGGTCCGTCACACCCGCCATGGGCGCAACGAACACATTGTTCGACAAGGAGTGGTAACCGATCTGCATGCAACAGGGCCAGGTGGCAAAAAGTGATTTGCTTAAAAAGGAGGCACGATTGTAATTGCTCAAAATTTCAGCACCTGAAAGAAGTTTGTGCTATGCAATT
>CANGKR010000026.1 GCA_947454355.1 Comamonadaceae bacterium | reverse complement strand
GCTCATGTCCAGGGGCGCCGCTCCCGTGTAGACGTACCGCAAAACGGGGGCTATCGGCTTGTCGATGGCTTGCGCATCCAGCCATGTCAGCAAGCGGGTGAACATGGCCGGAGGGCCTTGCAGCTGCGTCATACCTTGATGCGCTATCGACTCAAACACGTCTGCAGGATCGAATTGACTGCGCATGAGCAAACCCGAACGCGCATAGATGGATGCCATCAGCACCGTGCCCAGACCGAAAATATGCGTCATCGGCAAATAGGCGTAAGACCGGTCGACTGGCCCCAATTGGCGAGACTGCGCGGACACCCGGGCAAATTGCAGCAAGCCAGCGTGGCTGAGCATCACCCCTTTGGGCTGACCGGTGGTACCTGAAGTGAAAATGATGGCCGCCACGGCCTCGGCCAAAAGCCCTTCTTGCACGGTGGCTTGATCAGCCGTTGCCGAGCGCAGCAAACCGGGCAGCACGCTGGGCAGTGTCGCCTGCGCAAGTGCATGTGCGCGGGCAGCGGCAGAGACACCGCTGGTGAAATAAACCACCCGCGCATCAGCTTTGGCCACAAAGCCCGCCAGCTCGTTGGCGTTCATGCGCGCATTCACACCGCAGGCCCAAGCCCCTACCCTGCTGCAGGCCAGCACCAGGGCCACATGCTCGGGGCAGTTCTCGGCCGCGACCAGCACCCGGTCGCCCATGCGCACGTGGCTGTCCCGCAGCTCGACTTCCAGCGCATCCACCATCTGGGCCAACTCGCCCAGGGTGATCACGCCATCCGTCAGATAAAGAAAGGGGTGACTCGGGTCTTCCTGGACACGTTGATCAAAGAGGTGATGAATGCGGGTCGGGTTCATGCGTTATTCAAAGCTCATGCCTTTGGTCACTTCGCCCCATAAGGCATGTTCCCGCCGCATCCTATCGGCCAGGTCAGCGCCCTTGCCTGTCCAGATCACATAGCCTTGCTCGACCCAGCGTTTGCGCAAATCAGCATCTTGCAAAGCTTTGGCCGTGGCCGTGGCTACGCGCTGCTGCAGATCGGCAGGCATGCCCAAGGGGCCATACAAGCCATACCATCCGCCCACGTCGTAATCGCGCACACCCAACTCGGCCATGCTGGGCAGCTGGGGCAAGGCAGGGTTACGCTCTTTGGAGGTCACTGCCAGTGGACGCACTTTACCGCCGTCGATATAGGTTTTGGCACCACCCACGATGTCGAACATCATTTGAATCTGGCCGCCCATCACATCGGTCATGGCGGGTGCGTTACCTTTGTAGGGAACATGCGTCATGGTCACCCCCGCACGGCGGGCGAACAACTCTCCACTCAGGTGGTTGGAAGCGCCCATGCCCGCAGAGCCATAAGCCAGCTGGCCGGGGTTGGCTTTGGCAAAGGCCACCAATTCAGGCACAGTTTTGAAGGGTTGGTTCAAATTGACCACCAGCACATTGGCATAACTCAAGATGGGTGCCAATGGCGTGAGGTCCTTGAGTGGATCAAAAGTCATGGCCTTGAGCACATGGGGCGTGATGGTCATGGTCGGGCTGGCCGCAAAAAAGATCTCGCTGCCATTGGGCGGTGACTTGACCACCGATTGCCCGGCCAGTGCGCCACCTGCACCCGCGCGGTTTTCCACCACCACGGTTTGCCCCAACTCGCGACTCAGCACGGGCGCAAATACACGGGCTGCCCCATCGACCGGGCCACCAGCCACATAGCCCACGATCAACTTGACAGTGTTGGGAGCGGATTGCGCCAAGGCACCCGTGGCGCACAAGGCCAGGCCCCAGCCCAAAAGGCTGCGGCGGGCTGTCTTTTTAATGCGTGATGTGTTCATGGCGGCTCCTTGAGGATTGAACTCAGTTGAGGGAGATTTTGGCATCGCGGATGATGCGGGCATAAATGTCGGCATCCGACTTCATGACCTTGGCAAAGCTCTCGGGGGTCTCGCCGCCGGGGATCAAACCCATGGCTTCGATTTTTTCGCGAACATCAGGCAACTTGAGGATACGCTGGGACTCTGCAGAAAACTTGTCGATCACCGGTTTGGGCGTGGCCGCTGGCAGCAGCAAGGCAAACCAACCCATGGGCTCGTATGACTGCAGGCCCTGCTCCTTGAGGGTGGGCACTTGGGGCAGCCAACTCAAGCGTTCGGTGCCGGTCACGCCCAGCAATTTGAATTTGGGCAGGTGTTGTTTAGATGAGCCCGCATCCAGAAAAGCCGAAGACAACTGACCGCCCATCATCGCGGTCACCAGCGGTGCACCGCCTTGGTACGGGACATGGGTCAAATCCAAACCCGATTGCAAATTGAGCAAAGCCCCTTGCAGGTGGGCCGAGGTGCCCGGGCCATACGAGCCAATGCTGTGCTTACCCGGATTGGCCTTGACCAAGCTCACAAACTCTTGCAGGTTGTTCACAGGCAAGGTGGGCGCAGCGGCCAGCACGCTGGGGCTCACAGCCACGCGGGTGATGGGGGCAAAATCCTTGAGCGGGTCGTAGGGCAATTTCATCAAAGGGATTTGCTGCACCAACGCCACGATGCTGAACAAGACGGTGTAGCCATCGGCCGGACCTTTGGCCACTTGGTTGGCCCCAATGGTGCCGCCTGCGCCCGGCTTGTTCTCGACCACTACGTTTTGCTGCCAACTCTCTTGCATCTTTTGCGCCATCATGCGCGCCAGCGCGTCGGTGGCGCCGCCGGCTGGATAAGGCACGATGAACTTGATGGGCTGATTGGGATACGCCGCGGGCGTTTGCGCATGCGCTGCGCCAAAAGCCATCAGGCAGACCAAGGTGGCTAATGTAAAACGCCGAGAGATGTGTCGAGTCCAGCTTTTAAAAGTTGGCTGCATGGTGTTGTGTCTCCTGTGGGTTGATCTGAAACAATTCAAGCGCGTGCTTCACGCACCATGTTGCGTCCGATGATGATTTGCTGGATTTGGGTCGTGCCCTCGTACAGACGGAACAAACGCACATCGCGGTAAAAGCGTTCAATACCGTAATCCGACAGGTAGCCTGCACCGCCCAAAATTTGCACTGCGCGGTCGGCTACGCGGCCACACATTTCAGACGCGAACATCTTGCAACACGAAGCCTCGGTGGACACGTTCCGACCTTCGTCGCGTTTGCGGGCCGCATCGATCACCATGCACTCGGTCGCGTACAACTCGGCCTTGCTGTCGGCGAGCATGGCTTGCACCAACTGGAATTCAGCGATCGACTGGCCAAACTGTTTACGCTCGACCGCGTAGCGCAGCGCGTCGTCCAAGATGCGCTGAGCCACGCCCACGCAAACCGCTGCAATGTGGATACGGCCTTTTTCGAGCACCTTCATCGCCGTTTTGAAGCCCTGCCCTTCGCGTCCACCGATCAGGTTGGCCGCGGGCACGCGCACGTTGTCAAAGATCACATCGCAGGTGTGGGCGCCCTTTTGGCCCATCTTCTGATCGATCTTGCCCAGCGTGATGCCCGGCGACTTGGCGTCCACAATGAAGGCCGACACGCCTCCTGCTCCTTTGTCTTGAGGATTGGTGCGGGCCATGAGCGTGAAGATGCTCGAATGCGGCGCATTGGTGATGTAGCGTTTAGTGCCGTTGACCAAGTAATGGTCTCCGTCCAGGATGGCTGTGGTGCGCAGCGATGCCGCGTCCGATCCGGCCTCGGGTTCGGTCAGGGCGAAGGACGCCATCAATTCACCGGTGGCCAGCTTAGGCAGGTAGTAGTCTTTTTGGGCGGTCGTGCCGTCCATCAAAATACCTTGCGAGCCAATGCCCACCGTGGTGCCAATCACCGATCGGAAAGCCGGCGAAGTTTTGCACAGCTCGAACAACAACCTCGATTCCTCTTCCATGGTCAGCTCCAAACCGCCATAAGACTCAGGGATGGTCAGGCCAAATAGCCCCATCTCGCGCATTTCCTGCACGATGGATTCGGGGATCTGGTCGGTTTCGGCCACTTCTTTTTCAGCAGGCACCAAACGATCGCGCACAAATCGGCGGACAGATTCAAGCAAGGCTTCAAAGGTTTCTGGATCTCGGATCATGGGGTCTTCACAAAGTATCGGCCGTGCCAAGCACCGCCGTGGATTGACTGGACAAAGTGCCGCCGTTGCCATGGGCGATGGCGGTTTGCGCGCCTGCGACTTGGCGATCTCCGCATTCGCCGCGCAATTGGCGAACGGCTTCGATCAAGGCAAAAATGCCGTACATGCCGGGGTGCACGCAAGACAAGCCGCCGCCGTTGGTGTTGACCGGCAAATGCCCGCCTGGGGCGATGCCGCCGTCGCGCACAAAAGCCCCGGCTTCACCCTTGGCACAAAAGCCCAGGTCTTCCAGGAACAACAAGGTGTTGATGGTGAAAGCGTCATAAAGCTCCACAACGTCCATGTCTTTGGCGCCCAGTCCCGCCATGGCATAGGCTTCGCGGCCAGACTGTGTAGCGGCAGTGACTGTCAAGTCGTGCATGGCAGAGATCTGACGGTTCCAAACCGCTGTGCCATTGCCCAGTACATAGACGGGTTTAGAGCGCAGGTCTTTGGCGCGGTCGCCACGCACCAACACATAGGCGCCGCCACCATCGGTGACGAGGCAGCAATCACGCACAGACAAAGGGTCGCTGATCATGCGGGCATTCAATACGTCTTCGATGGAAAGCGGATCGCGCATGAAGGCTTCGGGATTCAAGCGAGCCCAGGCCCTGGCGGCTACGGCCACTTCGGCCAGGTCGCGGCGGGTGGTGCCGTACTGGTGCATATGACGCGACGTGGCCAATGCATAGGCACTGGGCGGATTGAATGGCTCATAAGGTGTTTCGTAGGGCTGTGGGTCCATCCAGCGGCGGGCCTTGGCGATCTCGCTGCGCCCAAAGGTAGCAGTGCGCTGCGTGCTGCCATAGCAGACCAGCACCGCATTGCACTGACCCGATTGGAGGGCATGCATGGCGGGCAACAAATGGGCGATAAAGCTGGAGCCGCCCACCATGGTGCCGTCGACAAAGGTCGGGCGGATGCCCAGGTATTCGACCACTGGCATGGGCCACATGGTCGAGCCCACACTGGCGGTGCACAGGCCGTCGATGTCGCTCATTTTCAGACCTGCATCGGCCACCGCGGCGTGAGCTGATCGTGCCAGCAGTTCCATTTCAGAAAAGCCGTGGGCTTCGCCGCAACCAAAGGTGGCCACACCGGCAATGGCGGCGCTACCGCGCAAAGACTTCAAAGTCATGAGGAGGCTCCTTCGCTCACAGTGAACTTGACCACACCACGACCATCGGTAACCTCGACATGCGCTTTCACACGCTGGTCGATACGCACCGCATCGGGTGCGATGTTGGTGATGGTGCTCATCAAGCGCGGACCTTCGTCCAGATCGATCAGGCTGACGTTGTAGTCACCACCGTCGGCCGGTTTGCGGCGCACCGTCGTCACGGCGTAAACCTTGCCCCAACCGCTGGGGGTAACGAACTCCACTGCATCGCTGCCGCAATGCGGGCAAATTTCGCGGGGAAAGTAAATGTGCTCGTGGCAAGACTTGCATTGTTGAATCCAAAACTGGCCTTGGTCCAGTGCGGCTTGGTGCCGATGCAAAGTGCCTGTGGGGGTCGTGGTGGTCATGGGGTGCTTTCCAAGAAATTAAATCGGGTCCCAGCTGAAAACGTCGCCCGAACGCTCCAGGTCAAAGAAGCTCGACTGGAGGGCGGGCAT
The DNA here is from genome assembly GCA_947454355.1 of Comamonadaceae bacterium. Lineage (GTDB taxonomy): Bacteria > Pseudomonadota > Gammaproteobacteria > Burkholderiales > Burkholderiaceae_C > Limnohabitans_A. The sequence goes on along the minus strand of CANGKR010000026.1, from coordinate 16,860 downwards.
GGCCTGGTCCAACACAGACTGCGGTGTCCAACCTTCACTGCGATGCACCGAGCGCAAAGGCCGGGGCTGGCTCATCAAGAAAATTTCGTTGTTACGGACAGCAAACACCTGGCCGTTCACATGGGCCGAGTCGTTGCTGGCCAAAGCGACAGCCAACGGTGCGATCTTGGCGGGCGTCATCTGCTTGATGCGCTCAACACGGGCTTTCTCTTCAGGCGTATCGGTCGGGATGGAGCCGATCATGCGACTCCAAGCAAATGGCGCAATGCAATTGGAGCGCACATTGAACTTTTGCATGTCCAGGGCAATCGATTTGGACAAAGCCGTGATGCCCAACTTGGCCGCCGAGTAATTGGCCTGCCCGAAGTTACCCACCAAGCCGGAAGTGGAAGTCATGTGGATGTAGTTGCCACTTTCTTGTTCCTTGAAATGCGGTGCTGCAGCGCGACTGACGTAAAAGCCGCCATACAGGTGCACCTTCATGACCGCGTCCCACTCGTCCAAGCTCATTTTGTGGAAGAAGCGGTCTCGCAAAATGCCGGCGTTGTTGACCACCACATCCACACGACCAAAGGTGTCCATCGCCGCTTGAATAATGTGGGCTGCGCTTTGCGGATCCGATACGCTGTCGGTGTTGGCCACCGCTTCGCGGCCCAGGGCCTTGATCTCGTTGACCACCTGCTGGGCCGGGCCTGCGTCATGGCCTTCACCGGCCACCGAAGCGCCAATGTCGTTGACTACCAAGCGCGCGCCTTCGCGGGCCATGGCCAAGGCGATGTCGCGGCCAATGCCACCACCGGCACCGGTCACCACCACCACTTTGTTGTCTACCAAACCTGCTTTGCTCATCACTTCACTCCTCGATTGAATATTGGATCTTCGTCGACAAAACCGCCTCCAAGCCCGCGACAGCCTCAGGGATTCCCCTAGGACGCAGTCACCTCGGCGGCCTGTCGGGCCTGTACTTGTTGCTCTTGTTCCTGCAACTGACGCCACAAAATCTTGCCCGTGCCCGACTTGGGCAAACTCGGCACAAAGCGCACCAGTCGCGGTGCCTTGTAAACCGCCATCTGCTCGCGGCTCCATGCGATAAAGTCTTCTTCTGTGAGCGACACGTGACCGGGCTTGAGCACCAACAGGGCCATCACGGTCTCACCGCGTTGGGTATCAGGCACCGCGATCACGCAGGCCTCTTGAATGGCCGGGTGGGCGTACAAAGTATTTTCGACTTCGGCAGGCCAGACCTTGTAGCCCGACGCAATGATCATGCGTTTGAGCCGATCGCGCATGAAGAAGTAACCCTCCTCATCGACCAGCGCCAAGTCTCCGGTCCTGAAAAAACGATGGCCGTCCAGCTCCATGAAGGCTTGTCGATTGGCCTCAGGGTTGCGCCAGTAGCCTTGCATGACCTGGGCGCCGCGGGTCACCAGTTCACCCACCTCTCCTACGGGTAGCTCCTGCATGGTTTCAGGGTCAATGATGCGCGTATCCACACCTTGCGTGGCCAGGCCCAGGCACTGGCGTTTGCCGCGATGCACAGGGTTGGCATGCAAAAAGGCGGCCGTTTCGGTCAGGCCATAAGCCTCGTTGTAGTACAGACCAAAGCGTTCTTGCAGCATCGCGGCCACGGCTTCGGGCATGGCCGCACCACCGCCGGAGAGGAGTACCAAGCTGGACAGGTCGCAAGGCCGCGTAGCGGCATGGGTAAAAAAATCCATCACCATGCTGGGCGGCGCAGCCCAAGCCGTCACGCGGTAGCGCTCGACCAATTCAACTGCCCGAACCGCGTCCCAACGCGGCAGCATGACCACGGTGGCGCCCAAAGTCAGCGGCATGTTCAAACTGTTTTGCATGCCCAGCATGTGAAACAAAGGGGCCACCCCTAAAATCACCGCATCGGCATGCAAGCCCCGCCATACTTGCGAAGCCACGTTCGATGCCAGAACCGTGCGGTGGCTATGGCAGCAACCCTTGGGGTGCCCTGTGGTACCCGAGGTATAGGGCAGTACCGCCAAATCATCGGGCGACAAAGCCACAGGCAAAAAGTCTCCAGCCGCAACCAAGCTCGCGCTCAGGCTGAAAAGGCCCTCGCCTTGTACTGGGGCTAAGGCATAGCGCATAGATTCGGGCAAGCTGGCCACGCCTTCGGGGCTGAGCCACTCACTGTACGCATGGACCACCACCGACGCCACGCCTTCGGCCAGCAGCGGATGCACTTGGGGCAAGAGGTCTTGGGCCACAAAGGCCACAGTGGCCCCACTGTCTTGCGCGTAGTAGCGGCATTCAGACAGGGTGCTCATCGGGCTGACCGGCACCACCGCCGCGCCTGCGCGCAAAGCGGCCAGGTAAATCAACACAAACTGAGGGCAGTTCTGGCTGACCAGCAATATGCGGTCGCCATGCTTCACACCCAGTCCTTGCTGCAAGAAGCCCGCCAAGGCCCGCGTGTCCTCAGCCATTTCGCGATAGGTCCACTCGCGCTCAGCAAAGACCAAGGCCGCTTTGTCAGGGTAACGCTGGGCGGCCGTGTCCAAGTAATGGACCAATGTGACCTCGGGCACACGCAGGTGGTGAGGCACGCCGGGCGGCCAGAAAGGGGAAACCACAGGCATCGTCAAAGATTGCGGGCGATCAACTCTTTCATCACCTCGCTGGTGCCACCGTAGATGCGGAAGACGCGGGTATCCACATAGGCGCGGGTGATGGGGTACTCCATCATGTAGCCATAGCCGCCGTAGAGTTGCAGCAACTCGTCCAGCGCTTTGCTCAGTTCCTCGGTGGAAAACAGTTTGGCAATGGCCGCCTCTTCGACGGTGAGTTTGCGCTTGAGGTGCTCGGCCAAATACTGGTCAACCATCATGCGCACGGCGGTGGTGCGCACTTTGATTTCAGCCAGTTTGAAGCGGGTGTTCTGAAAATCAAACAGCGGCTTGCCAAAGACCACGCGTTCTTTGGTGTAACGAATGGTCTCTTGCAGCATGGCTTCCATCTTGGCGGCAGCGCCCAAGGCAATCACCAAGCGCTCTTGCGCAAGTTCTTGCATTAAATAGGCGAAACCTTTATTTTCTTCGCCCAGCACATTGCTCACGGGCACGCGCACATCGTCAAAAAACAATTCAGCGGTATCGGCCGCTTCTTGGCCCATTTTGTCGAGCTTGCGGCCTTTTCGGAAACCGGGCCGATCGGCCTCTACCAAAATCAATGACACGCCCTTGGCGCCAAGTTCAGGTTCAGTTTTGGCCACCACCACCACCAGGTCGCAGTTGAGGCCATTGGAGATAAAAGTCTTGGCACCGTTGATCACATACTCGTCGCCTTCTCGGCGCGCTGTGGTGCGGATCGCCTTGAGGTCGCTGCCCGCGCCGGGCTCGCTCATGGCAATGGCCAGCATGACTTCGCCGCTGGCGCAGCGCGGCAACCATTGCTGCTTTTGCGCAGGCGTGCCCAATCGGGCGATGTAGGGGGCCACCACATCGGAGTGCAAACCAAAGCCCAAGCCGCTCACGCCGGAGCGAGCGATTTCTTCGACAATGACCGCCGCATGGCCGAAGTCACCCCCTGCCCCACCCCACTCAGGGTCCAGCGTGGTACATAGCAAACCTTCGCGACCGGCTTTGAGCCAGGTCTCGCGGTCCACGCGACCGTTTTTGTCCCACTCGGCCTGACGGGGAATGCATTCGCGCTCCAAAAAGCGGCGAATCGTCTCACGCAGCATTTCATGGTCTTCGCGGAAGACGCTGCGGGGAAAGGTCAGTACGGTGTCCGTGCTCATGGCCGCCCGCCGCCGCAGACCAAGACCTGGCCGCTGACATAATTGGATTCAGGGATACAGAACATGTAGACCGCGCCTGCCGCTTCTTCGGGCGTACCCCCACGGCCCAAAGGAATCAAAGACTCGGCGTTTTTAAGAATCTCTGGTCGCACACCCACTTTGATTTGCTGACCCGCGATGTCAATCTGCGCACCCGAGTGCGCCGTGGCTTCGGTCAGGCGGGTCATGATCAAACCAAAAGCCACGCTGTTGACGTTGACCTTGTAGCGCCCCCACTCCTTGGCCATGGCCTTGGTCAAACCATTGATACCGGCTTTGGCTGCTGCATAGTTGGCCTGACCGGCATTGCCGTACACGCCTGATGTGGACGAAATATTGACCACTTTGCGAAACACCGGGTGGCCTTCATCGGCCTCACGCCGGGCTGCTTCGCGTATGAAATCAGACGCCGCCCGCAAAATACGAAACGGCGCTGTCAAGTGCACAGCCAGCATGGCTTCCCATTGGTCGTCGGTCATTTTTTGAATGACGTTGTCCCAGGTGTAACCCGCATTGTTGACAATGATGTCGATGCCACCAAACTGATCGATCGCGGTTTGCACAAAGCGTGGTGCAAATTCCGCTTCTGTCACGCTACCCACACAGGCTACAGCGCGACCACCTTCAGCAGTGATCTCTTGCACTGTGTGTGCTGCCGGTTCAGCATCCAGGTCGTTGATGACAACGGATGCACCTTCACGAGCGAGTTTGAGGGCGATCTCGCGCCCGATGCCACGACCTGATCCGGAGACCAGGGCGACTTTGCCTTGCAATTTGAGTGTCATGGAATGCTCTTGAATGTTCAAATAATTTCAGAAAACTTCAGGCCAGTGCGATGACTGCTTCGCCCGCGAGTTTGACTTGACCGTCCGCATTGGCCGTGGTCAACGAGAGGCGCACACGCCGCTCACCCGCGTGTTCGAATTTGTCAGTCACTTCGCCCTTGCAGGTGATCACCTCACCGATTTGCGTCATGGCCGCAAAGCGCACGTTGTATTCACGGATGGCGGTTTGCGGCACCCAGTTGGTGAGCAGCCGCCCCAACCAAGCCATCGACAACATGCCATGCGCGATCACATCGGGCAGGCCCGTGGTGCGCACGAAATCGGTGTCCACATGCAGCGGATTGTGGTCGCCCGATGAACCGCAGTACAAAGCCAAGTTCAAACGGGTCACCGGTGGCAAGACCAATTCGGGAATGGCCTCGCCCAGTTGCAGGGCCGACCAGGGTTTCAAAGACGTCATGCAGTTCTCCTCAAGCGTTACGCAACACGGACACCGTGCGCAGTTGGGCCACGGCTTGACCGTGCTGATTGGTCACTTGGGTGAGGCGCACCACGAATTCGAGGGCGCCGTTCTTTTTGTCGTAAATGTCGTCTACGCGTTGCACAAAGGTCAGCACGTCACCCGCATAGGCCATGCGTTCATACACAAAGCCCTGCTCGCCATGCAGCAAGCGGCGGTAATCCATGCCCAGCAAATTGCGGATGGCGGCCGGATCGGGCGCTTCCATTTCCAGGCAAAACAAAAAGGTGGGCGGCACTGGCAAGGCCGGATGACCAGCCGCACGGGCTGCTTCGTCATCGGTATAGACCGGGTCGGTCTGACCGATGGACTTGGCAAAAAACTTCAGGCGGCCCTTTTCCACCAAGACCTCAAAGGGCGGCAAGGTGTAGCCGATGTATTTGCGGTCGATCATGCGACTTTTTGGTACAGCGTGACCACACAGGCGCCGCCCAAGCCCAGGTTGTGTTGCAAGGCCAAACGCGCACCGTCGACCTGACGTTGATCGGCTTGACCGCGCAATTGCCAAACCAATTCGGAGCATTGCGCCAAACCGGTTGCTCCCAACGGGTGGCCTTTGGACAGCAAACCGCCAGAGGGGTTGGTCACGATGCGGCCTCCATAGGTGTTGTCACCATCGAGAATGAACTTCTCGGCCGTGCCTTCAGGCGTCAGGCCCAGGCCTTCATACGTGATGAGTTCGTTGGCGGTAAAGCAGTCATGCAGCTCGACCACGTCGAGATCTTCAGGGCCAATGCCTGCGGCTTCATAGACTTGGCGGGCGGCCGATGCGGTCATGTCATAGCCCACCACGCGGCGCATGTCGTCGCTCTCGAAGGTGCTGGGGGTGTCGGTGCTCATGGCTTGCGCGGCGATGACCACTTGCATGTCCAGGTTGTGCTTACGGGCGAAATCGGCCGAACACACAATTGCCGCCGCAGCGCCACAGGTGGGCGGGCAGCACTGAAAGCGCGTCAAAGGCCCGAAGACGGTGGGTGAAGCCATGACTTCTTCGAGCGTCAAGGTTTGGCGGAACACGGCCATCGGGTTGCGGGCTGCATGCTGTCGTGCCTTGACCGAGATGCGGCCAAACGTATCAGGCCGGATGCCGTATTGCTTAATGTAGTCGTTACCAGCCCCGCCAAAGAATTGGGCAGCACGCGGGGCTTGTGGCTCATAGCCTTGGTGGGCCGACATGGCGTCAGCAAAACGTGCCATGGGTGAAGGCCGGTCGTCATAAGCGCCTTTGAGGGCGCCGGGCACCATTTGCTCAAAGCCCAAGGCAATGGCGCATTCGACCACGCCGCTTTCAACCGCCTGGCGGGCCAAAAACAAGGCGCTGGAGCCGGTGGAACAATTGTTATTGACGTTGAAGACCGGTATGCCGGTCATGCCCACGCCGTAAATGGCGGCTTGCCCAGCGGTCGAGTCGCCGTAGACGTAGCCCACATAGGCCTGTTGCACCAGGTTGTAGGCGATGCCCGCATCGTCCAACGCCAGCTGCGCCGCGCGGGCGCCCATGGTGTTGTAAGACTCACTGGCACCGGGTTTGGTGAAGGGGATCATGCCCACGCCGACGACGTGAACTGCGCGTTGCTTTGCCATGGCTGCTCCTTGAATGGGAACACCAGTATCCGGCGTGGACGCCCGCCCTTCAATCGCCAATCAAATCAAGTTGATTGGCAAAAAATGACACTTTGATTTTTTTACGATGTGGGCTCGTTGTGCGCCTGCCGATAGGCTCCAGGCGTCAGGCCCGTCCAGACCTTGAAGGCACGGTGGAAGGTGCTGGCTTCAGAGAAGCCCACCTTGGCGGCCACGTCCAACAGGGGCAGCTCGGTTTGCGTCAAGTAGGCTACGGCCACGTCGCGGCGCAGGGCGTCTTTGATGCGTTGATAGCCCTGCCCTTCGCGCTGCAGGCGTCGGCGCAGTGTTTGCGGCGTGGTGGCCAACATCTCGCTGATGGCTTCGAGCGAGGGCATCTCTTCGGCCAAGTACTTGCGCAGCATACGCCGAATGCGCTCGGTCAAGCTGGCTTGGTCACGGTATTTGACCAATAAACAGGCCGGTGCTTGGTGCAAAAATTCTTCCACACTCTCCAGGTTTTGCACCACGGGCAGCTCCAGCCATTTGGCTGGAAAGCGGTAACCCCATTCGCTGTCTGACATGCGGATGCTGGCCTGAAACAGGCGCGAGGCATCGCTGCGTCGAACGACTTCGCTCTCTTGGTAAACCACTTCGTCCACCGGAATGCGCCGCGCCGCCAGCCAGCACATGACACCGTAGCTCAAAAACAAAAACACCCGAACCGCATAGGTTTGCCGGGGCGTGAGGGATTGCAAGGCATTCAAACGCAAATAGGCCACGCCGTCGCTCACATGCAGGCGCGGGACAAAGTCCGGCAATATGGAATGGTAATAACGCAAGCCGGCCCGCAAGGCCTCACCCAGTTGGCGATAACCCACCAGCATGCGGCAACACGATGCAAAGGTGCCCAATGGCAGCGGTTTGGAGCCCAGGCCCCAAAATTCATCGCGCTGTTGGCGCATCAGCGCGTTCATCAAACGGGCAAACTGGCTTTGCGTGACACGGGCCAGGTCTGACTCCAGCATGGCCGGGCTGATGCCCGCACGCCGCAGCACCGTGGCGCGTGCCTCAGCTCCGTCCACACCCAACAACATGTGCACCACCTGATGGATGGCAATGGTGTGTTGGGGTTGGCTGTGTGGAGGTGGGGTTTGGGCGCTGAGCATGGCTAGCCCCAATGCTAAGGCCATTTAGGCGTAAAGCCCTTGAAGGGCTGTACGCTTTAAGACAGAGTCCGCCAGGCGCGTCCGCTTTGGGCCAGCATGTCATCACTGGCCTGAGGGCCGTCACTGCCTGCCGCATAAGTGGGCAAAGTGGTGGCCCCCTGTTGTTGCCAATGCTGCTGCAGGGGTTTGACAATGTCCCAACCGGCCATCACGCTGTCGGAACGCTGGAACAAAGTGGCGTCGCCAATCATGCAGTCGTAGATCAGGGTTTCATAGCCCGTGCTCGGTGCGTTCTGGAAATAGTCCTTGTAATGGAAGTCCATGTGCACCTGACCGATTTCGATTTTCGGGCCGGGGATCTTGGCACCAAAAGACAAGCTCGCGCCTTCGTCCGGCTGCAGCTTGAGCACCAAGGTGTTGGGTGTCAGAGATTCGGTGGCGGTGTTTCGGAACAAGGAAATCGGCGGACGCTTGAACTGGATGGCGATCTCGCTGTGGCGTTTGGCCATGGCTTTACCTGTGCGCAAATAAAACGGCACACCCGCCCAGCGCCAGTTGTCGATGCCCAGCTTCATGGCCACATAGGTCTCGGTGGTACTGTCTGCAGCCACGCCGGGCTCCTGCTTGTAGCCCACCTGCGCATGTCCATCGTGCTGACCGGCCGCATACTGCGCCCGGACTGAATCGGTGACTGGATTGACGCGGTGCACCGAAGTCAGGACTTTGGTTTTTTCATTGCGAACGTCGGTGGCAGACAAAGAGGCAGGCGGCTCCATGGCTGTCAAAGCCAGCAACTGAAAAACGTGGTTAGGCACCATGTCACGCAAGGCCCCGGTGGACTCGTAGAAGGCGGCGCGGCTTTCCACAGTGACGGTTTCCGCCACGGTGATCTGAACATGGTCGATGTGGTCGCGGTTCCACAAAGGCTCAAAAATACCGTTGGCAAAGCGCATCAACATGATGTTCTGCACCGTCTCTTTGCCCAAGAAGTGATCCATGCGATAGATTTGGTTCTCGGCCAGGCTGTGACGCAACTGGGTGTTGAGAGCCTGAGCCGATTCGAGGTCGTGGCCGAAAGGCTTTTCCACCACCACACGGCGCCACTGGTCAGGGGTTTCAGTGACCAAACCGGCTTGGCCGAGTTGGTCAACGATGCCACCAAAAAAACGCGCACCGACTGCCAAGTAAAACATCACGTTTTGGCTCACGTGGTGGCTGCTTTGCAGGTCTTGGAGTTTTTGCCCCAACTGCTGATAGGACGCAGGCGAAGCAAAGTCCAAAGACATGTAAGTCAAACTCGAGATCAATCGCTCCAAATGGGCTTCATTCAAGGTCTGCGAATAATGCTTGTCGGCGGCAAATTCGCGCACGGCTTTTTCAACGTGCAACTGAAATGACGCGTCGGTCATTTCCAGACGGTCCACGCCCACCAAGGCAAAGTTCTCAGGCAGCAAGCCGGTGCGGGCCAGGTTGTAAAGCGCCGGCATCAAAAGGCGCTTGGTCAAGTCGCCACCTGCGCCAAAGATGACCAAAGTGCAGGACGGTGCGCGTTCGCCGTGGGGCGTGGTTTCGTGATGGATGTCTTGTGCCATGAGGAGTGTTGCCGATCAGGATTTAGATTCTTGGTGACCGCCAAACTGCTTGCGCATGGCCGAGAGCACTTTTTCTGCAAAGGTGTGGTCTTGCCGTGAACGAAAGCGGGTGAACAACGCAGCGGTCAGCACATCAGCAGGCACGGCTTCTTCGATGGCGGCCTGGATGGTCCAGCGGCCTTCACCCGAGTCGTCGACCCGACCCGTAAAGGCTTTGAGTTCGGGGTCTTCGGCCAGTGCGATCGCGCTCAGATCCAACAACCAAGACGAGACCACGCTGCCACGGCGCCACAACTCGGTGATGTCGGCCAAGTCCAAGTCGTAGCGGCGCTCGGCGGGAATACTGGCTTGATTCACGCCCTTCAAGATGTCCAGACCTTCGCCATAGGCTTGCATCAGGCCGTATTCGATGCCGTTATGTACCATTTTCACAAAATGGCCCGAACCCGCAGGGCCGGTATAGAGGTAGCCTTCTTCGGCGGTGGATTTGCGGCCTTCGCGGCCCGGTGTTTTCTCGATGGTGCCCACACCTGGCGCCAGGGTTTTGAAGATCGGGTCGAGGTGATCGAAAGCGGTTTTATCTCCACCGATCATCATGCAGTAACCACGCTCCAGGCCCCAGACGCCGCCACTGGTGCCCACATCGATGTAGCGAATGCCTTTGAGCGCCAGGCTTTGGGCGCGGCGCACATCGTCTTGGTAGTTGGAGTTACCGCCATCAATGATGATGTCACCAGCCGACATCATCTCGCCCAAGGTGGCGATGGTGCTCTCGGTGATGGGGCCAGCAGGCAGCATGACCCACACGGCTTTAGGACCAGTCAACTTCGACAAAAAGTCTTTCAGGTCGGCAGAAGGTGTGGCACCTTCGCTGGCCAATTGCGTCACGCTGGCGGCCTGGGTGTCGTACACCACGCAACTGTGACCGTTTTTCATGAGGCGCCGAACAATGTTGCCGCCCATTCGTCCCAAACCAATCATTCCGAGTTGCATGTCTGTCTTTCCAGTTGTAAATCAATAGGGCCTGAAACCTAGCTGGTCTTCAGGTCGTGAAGGTGAATGATGCGTTGCACAAAGTGCCCCATGCCGCCTTCGGCGTATTGCTTGCGGTCGAGTTGGCTGGTGTGCTTGGCCAGTTCCCGAATGTCATGCGCAGCCTGGCTGGTGGGTGCAAACTCGGTCACGGCTTTGTGATGTTCTGAGGACTCGACCATCAACTCGTCGCGTTTGATGCAACCCAGGTAATGCAGTTCGCGGTTCAAGAATTTGGTGGCCACAGTGTTCAAGTGGTTGAACACGTTTTGGCCTTCTTCGTTGCTACGTGCGGCGTTGACAATGATGTAAATGCGGTCGAGCTGAAAGTCACTACACAAGATTTTGATCATGGCGTACGCATCGGCCAGACCTTCTTTGTCGCCCTTGACCACGATGAGCCTTCGGCCTGTGGCGGCCATGAAAGAAAGCACCGACGGATCGGTGCCTGGAGGCAAGTCGATGATCAAAAAGTCAAGGCTCTCTTCCATCGCACTGAACTGCTCCAGCGCCCGCGTGGCCTGAGCGGGGTTGAGCGTGGTCATGTGCTCGATGGCATTGGCCCCAGCAATTAGCTTGATGCCGTAATGACGCGCGATGATGATGTCTTTGAGGTTCTTCTCGCCTCGTACAAAGTGATCGAGATTGAACGGACAGGGGGTGCCCAAGGCCACTTGAGCGTTGGAAGCGCTGGAGTTGGCGTCCAAGATCATCACGTCGTAGCCCATGTCGTGCAGGGCAACAGCCAAATTGACCGAAACGGTGGTTTTACCCACGCCACTTTTGCCGCTGGTGATGCCGATGACTTGGGTGTGTGTGGGTTTGTCCATGGTGATACTGCCAATTAACAAGATTCAAAAACGCGGATCAGTCGAATTTGTGTGTTTCGCCAAAGCTGATGTCGTAGTCGAGCATCAATTCCTCGCCAGCCTTGATGGCCCGAAGGGTTTTGAGCTGCCCATTTTTTTGATAAGCCACACTGGGGTCTTTGGAGTGGTTGAGGTAGACCGCCATGTTCATGGTGTTCATGCCCACGCTGGGGATGTTCATGACCTTGTCTTTGTAGTAGCAAAAAATCTCCAACTCTTTGCGCACCCCTTTGGGCAGGCCTTTGAGGTCTTTGAGATCAATCTCCACCTCTTCGACCTTGTGCCAGGTGCGCATGGGGTTGACACCTTTAGGTATGGCGCGAATGGCAAACACGCCGATGCCGTGCACCTTGGAGATGCCCAGTTTGCAGTACACCTCTTCGTGAAGATGTTTGAGAAGTTTCTTGGACAGTTTGGACATGGGTAGGGTCAGAAGGTCAATCGATGGGGAACACGGTGTTCAAAGGTGCCGGCGAATGCGGTTCCAGACTTCGGGCTTGAAATCAGTATGCAAAGGTGATGTGGTGTCCAGTGCCAGTGGGTGGTCTGGCGAGGTCATGGCCAGGGCAAAGATAGGCTCGAAATCAGTCACGAACAAGGCCTTGTAGCCATAGTCATCGACAGGACCCAGGTTGTAGAACTTGTAGCCGTTCTCGGCCGTCCACTTGGATGCGAGCAAACAAGCGTAAATGCCGGGGGACTTGTTTTTATAGTCGCGGTTCCATTGGCAAAAACTGCCATAGACCTGTTGCCGCTCTGGCAACAAAATGGAGACATCGGTCAAAACCAAATCGCCATTGGGCGCGTGCACCTGGATGACCAAAACCTCAAGGTCGCGGATGTAGTCGACAAAGCCTTCGACTTCTTGGTCATGGATGTAGTAGTTGGCAAAGTGCTCGCCGCCCAGGGCAAAGATGTCTTCAGCTGTAAAGTGGTTTCCCGGTATCACGGCGATGGTGGTGACCAGGTCCTTGCAGAGCTTTTCGAGTTCCTTGAATTTGCGCTGCCTGCGCGGCTCGGTCCAGAACTCGGGATCTGCCGCATGGACCAGACCGTACTTGTCGTTGATGGGCACACCATAAGGGCTTTCAGGCGGTACCGCATAGACGATGAAAGGCTTTTTGGCCATGTGCAGCATCTCTGGCGATACGTCGACATAGGGGCACAAGGCATCCCAACGGGTGGTGTAGTAAAGAGTCTCTTCGTGGTAGCTCTCGACGCACAAGTTGTCGGCAGTCCAGGACTGGTGCCCGACTTGCATAACGGAGGGTTCGGAATCAGGAATAACTTCGGCTTCGGCACAGGCCGAGGATTCGACAAAGGACATGCTCATGACGTGGACACATTCACCATGGGGTTGACTGGCAGGGCTTCCAGTTCAAAGTAATCGGCATCGATCGCGTAGTTGCTGTGCAAGAACGGGCTGTCGGTGCGCTCCAGCTGAACAATGGCTTGGACCATTTGCGACAAATGCGCCGAAGCTTGGCTGGATGGATCAGCCAGTTGCTCGAAATAAGGGGCCTTCAAAGGGCATTCCACATCAAAGTGAAAGGTGCGCGACTCGGGCTCAAAAGACAGGGGGTAAAGCTTGCAGCTCAAGGGTTTATCTTCACCAAGGGTGCAACCCTGAGAGCCCAGATGGGTACAAGCTGACTCGATGCAGATGCTACCGTGGTGCTTTGTTTCGGCTTGGGTCAAAGACACTTCGAGGGGCGGATAACCCGGATCGACATGACAGCAGCGCTGGCACTGGGCACACAATTCAAACAACATGAATGAAGTCTCCCGCAATTGCGCTGAGTTGCGCTGCACAGCTTGGACAATGGCGGCGCCCAGAACTCAAAAGATAAAGCGGCATGAAGGACAGAACCATGTTGATTTTTTTAGAAATGACACTGTAAATGCTATTTTGGTATTTATCAAATTTGATGACAAAAAACATTCTGCACCGATTTGATGCACCCAGTCCGTTTGAATGCCCTGCTATGATTTTTTGAAACACTGGAGACTGCCTATGACCACAACCACCCCACCCGCATTGCTCTACCGCATCGAAGATGGCGTAGCAATCATTGCCTTCAACCGTCCGGAGAAATTGAATGCACTGACGCCAGACATGCTCAAAAGCTTTTTTGAACACGTCGATCAAGCCGCCGTGGACCCCTCCGTGCGGGTCATCCTTGTCACCGGTGAAGGACGCGGTTTTTCTGCAGGCCTGGACTTGAGCGTGATCGGCACGGGCGTGTCCAAAACCACCACCCTGACCCCGCCTGAACCCGTGAGCAAGCAATGGGGCGACGACATCGGCCCGGACTTGAGTCGCTATTTCGGCAATGGCTGGAACGCGCTCATCACTTCACGAAAACCTACGATCGCGGCGGTCAATGGTGCGGCTTTTGGTTGGGGCTTTATTTTGTCTTTGCATTGCGACATCCGCTTTGCGGGTGAGTCAGCGCTGTTCAATGCGACCTTTGCCCGCTTGGGTGTTCCGGCAGAGAAAGGCATTGGGTGGTTACTGCCTCGTTTGATAGGCATAGCGCGGGCCGCAGACTTGCTTTACACCGCACGCCGCTTTGATGGCCGCGAGGCTGAACGGCTAGGTCTGGTGAACCAATGCCTGCCTGATGCCGAGCTGATGCCGCATGCGCTGCAATACGCCAAACAGATTGCCCAAAATGCGGCACCGCGTTCGCTGGCTGCGATGAAGGCCCAAATCTGGAGTGCGGGCGACGACTGCTACGACCAAGCGTTTCAGGCCGCCGACCGCGAACAGGATCTGGCCGTGCAGACCCAGGACTTTTTGGAAGGCATTGGCAGCCTGCGTGAAAAGCGCAGCCCGCAATTCAAAGGTCAGTGAGCCGCTGTTTTAGCGCCGCCGCACAAGGTGTTCACCAGCGCTTGGGCCTGGGCCTCGCTCAGGGCCTGACCGCGCCAGACCACATGCATGTCTGCTCGCACCACCACCAAGGGGTGCACATACTCGAGCGGCAAGTCCTTGTGCTGTGAAACATCCAGCACATTCAGCGGCATACCGCGTTCCTGAGCGGCGAGCTGCATGCAGGCCACTGAAGGCCACATGCTGGGGTCAAGGCAGAGCAAGGTGTAGGCCGGACCCAAGGCATCGAGCAGCGAACGGCCATCGGCCAACATGAAATGCGGCGCCCGGCACCCGGGGACTGTGGAGGGCGTGAAGTGGCCCATGCTGTATTCAGGCGCTTTGTCATCATCGTAGGCAATGACGGGTGACTGGTCATAGTAATAGCCAAAATTCAATCCCGCGCAGCAGTACTGCTGTACGTTCAAATCGTACAGGTCCTGCCCGAAGCTTTGGCGAGCAGCCTGCCCCTCTGTCGTAGCGTTTTCCAGTTCTAAGGGAACGGCTCGCCGGCGCTGGCTCATGGCATGGGCGTGGTTCATTGCAAAACGCGAGACCTGCTCGGTGATCGGGAGGCGTTCTTTTTCGTAAGCGCTCAATGCCTCGGGCGCTGCCCAGCCTTCGATTTGTGCGCTCAGGTGCCAAGCCAGGTTGGCGGCGTCGGCCAAGCCGGCGTTCATGCCGTAGCCCGCGTAAGGCACCCACAAATGGGCGGCATCGCCCGCCAAAAATACCCGACCCTGTTGCAAGGCATCGCTCACCAAACGGCGACCAATCCAGTCTTCCTTGCTCATCACTTCAAAAGGGAAATCGGCGTCAACCCCCAGGATGGTACGAATGGCCCAGTCGCGGTCCACAGACTCAAAATCGACTTCGTTGTCACGCAGGTAGTTGTGCACCAGCCAGACCTCGCACCCATCGATGGCATAGATGTTGCCGCTGCGGCGCGGATTGACTGTGAACATGGCCCATGCGGGAGGCGCTTGAAGTTGCGCCAGCAATTGCGGGGCACGTATGCAGGTGCTTTGCACGCGCTGCACCACCTCGTCGCCCACCAGTTGGGCACCCATGCGTTTGCGCACCATGGAGCGTCCGCCGTCGCAGCCGACCAAATAAGCGGCCTGTAGTTCAACAAGTGAGGCATTGGGCTTGTTCAGGTCTTGCAGCTGCACCGTCACGCCCATGTCGTCTTGTGTGAAGTCCAACACTTGATGCCGGTACAGGCATTGAATACGGGGATGGGCGCGAACATGCGAAGCCAAAATCGGCTCGATGTAGCGCTGGTTGATCCGGTGCGGTGGCTCAGGCGTGGGCCACCAACCGTCAGGACCTGAATGGTCGGTCAAGCGCGTGGAGCGACCAGGGATGTGGATGCGGGCGATCTCCGTTCCCGTGGTGCTGGTGCGGTAGGACACATCGTGCGGGTAATCGTCCGGCAGGCCGGCTGCACGAAGATCGTCCGAGACACCCAGGGTGCGAAACAGTTCCATGCTGCGGGCAGCAATGTGGTTGCACTTGACGTCAGGCAAGGCATCGGCAGTGCGCATTTCGACCAAAGTGCAATCGATGCCTCGACGGGCCAAGCACAGCGCCAGCGTCATGCCCACCGGACCGGCGCCCACAATCAACACGGGCTTCATACGGGCACCGTCAAGGCGTTGTATTCAAACAGCCAGTCGTAGCGGCGACGCACTTTTTCAGGCTCCCACTCGCTGCTAACGTAGTCCACAGCCCGTGCAGCATCGGACAGCATCGGGTTATGGAACCGCAAAGCGTTGTCCCGCGAGCGGTTCACGATGTCGGCGGTACGCTGCCAGCGAAGCGCTTCAAATCTGGCAAAGGCTTCGACAGGCGGATAACTGGCCAGGCAGCGAGCCATGACGGCTGCATCTTCCAGCGCCATGTTGGCCCCTTGTGCCAAGAATGGCAGCGTGGGGTGCGCGGCGTCACCCAGCAGGCAAACATGACCTTGCGCCCAGCCTTTTTGCGGCTCGCGTCCGACCAAGGCCCATTTGTAGGGTTGATCGATCTGACGCATCAGGTCCACCACATCAGGGTGCCAATGACCAAAGTCTTGCAGTAGTTCGGCATGCGTACCCGCTTCGGTCCAGGACTCACTCCGCCAGTCTTGTCGCTCAATGATGCCGACTACATTCATCAAAGCACCGGCCCGCACAGGATAGGTGATGACATGGGCGCCCGGGCCGACCCAGTTGGTGCCCACTGGGTGCTGCAAATGCGCGGCGATGCTGTTCATAGGCACCAAACCACGCCAGGCCAGCAAGCCAGTGAACTGCGCTTTATCTTCGCCGAGCAACTGCTCGCGCAGCACCGAATGCACACCGTCGGACGCCACCAGGCCATCAGCGCTGTGTTCCGAACCGTCTGCCAATGTAAAGCGTACGCCGCCGCTGTCGCTGCTGGCTGACACCACACGCGCGTTCAAGCGCACAGGGTGCTTGGACCTCTGTGCAAAAGCTGTGAGCAAAACCTGGTGCAAATCGCCCCGATGCACCATCCAGTAAGGCGCGCCAAATCGCTCTTGGCAATCCACGCCCAGGTCGAACAACTTCCAGCGCTGGCCAGTGTTCCACATGCGGATTTCTTTGCCCTGTGCGGGACTGACGCAGGCCAACAAGGACTC
>CANGKR010000025.1 GCA_947454355.1 Comamonadaceae bacterium | reverse complement strand
TTTGTGGGCATGTCCAAAGGCGGTCTGCCCGCCATCGGCATGATGGGCGTGCCCTTGTTGTCCATGGTCATGCCGCCCATGAAGGCGGCGGTGTTGTTGCTGCCGATTTATGTGATCTCGGACATGGTCAGTGTGTGGTTGTACCGCCGGCATTTCAGCGCCATCAATTTAAAGATCCTGGTGCCCGCGGGCATCTTCGGAGTGTTTGTCGGATGGTTGACAGCCGCCTACACCTCCGACGCCGTCACCAAACTCTTGATTGGCGGCATGGGCATTGTGTTTTGTCTCTACACCTGGTTCGGCCAAAAAAATGGCCCCACCCAATCAGCCAACCGGCTCAAAGGCTGGTTCTGGGGCACGGTGGCGGGATTCACCAGCTTCACCTCACATGCCGGTGCGCCGCCGTTTCAGGTGTATGTCTTGCCCCAGCGCCTGCCCAAAATGGTCTACGCAGGCACCGCCACATTGCTGTTCACCTGTATCAATGCCGCGAAAATTTGGCCCTACCAATTGCTCAACCCCTATCACGCTGACGACCTGATGCAAGCGGCGATGCTGGTGCCTGCGGCCTTGATCGGCACGGTCGTGGGCGCTTATGCCACCCGAAAAATCGCAGATGCCTGGTTTTTCAGATTCGTGCAGGTGAGTTTGTTCGCTGTGTCCGTCAAACTCTGCGCAGACGCGGCGATCACTTGGTGATGATCACGCACGTGGTCTGAGTCAGGTGATCTTGAAGACCGTGCGCACCGTGCCAGCGCCCTGACGCTGTTCAAACACTGCCCACTGCTTGATGCCTTTGATCAAGACCTTCGCACTGATGTCCTTGACTGGTTTTTTGAGCTGACGCTGTGCCGTGACCCAGTCCTGCACATGGGCATAGACGGGGCCCTCAGGCCCTGTGGGGATCAACAAGGCCAGGCCGTTGACCTGCCCCGCAACGGTCACCGTCAGCAGGGTGGCGGGCACGGGTCAGTCGACTTTCGCGCCTGAGGCCTTGACCACCTGCGCCCATTTTTTGTGTTCGCTTTCAATGAAAGTCAAAAACTGGGCCGGCGTGTTGCCGCTCGGGATTGCTCCTTGGGCCAACATTTTTTCCTTGATGGCGGGCGTGTTCAATGACTTGGCCACTTCTTGCTGTACACGGTTGATGATGTCTACAGGTGTACCTGCTGGCGCCATCAGACCGAACCAGCTGCTGGCTTCAAAGCCTTTCAAACCGGCCGCTTCCTCAATGGTGGGCAACTCGGGAATCGCGCCTGAACGTTGTCCACTGGTGACCGCCAAGGCTTTGAGCTTGCCAGTCTTGATCAAAGGCAAGGCAGAAGGCAGGTTGTCGAACATCACATCCATGCTGCCGCCCATCATGTCCAGCAAGGCCGGACTTGAGCCGCGGTAGGGAATGTGGGCCATGAAAATACCGGTCTGGCTTTTGAACAACTCACCCGCCAAATGAATCGAGGTGCCGTTGCCGCTGGAGGCCATGTTGAACTGCCCTGGGCGGGACTTGGCTGCCTTGATGAAATCATTCACCGTGTTGATGTTCAATGCTTTGGCCTTCTCGTTATTCACGATCATCACATTGGGCACAGCGGCCACCAAGGTGATGGGGGTGAAGTCCTTGAAGGGATCGTATGGCAGCTTGGGGTAGAGTGCGCGGTTGATCCCGTGGGTGCCCACGGTGCCCATCAAAATCGTGTAGCCATCAGGGGCCGACTTGGCTACGACTTCCGCCCCCACGTTGCCACCTGCACCCGTGCGGTTTTCAACCACGAATTGCTGGCCAAAAGCTTTGGACAGTTCTGGCGCGACCGCCCGCGCCAAGATGTCAGTGGTGCCACCGGGGGCAAAGGGCACGATGATCTTCACGGGTTTTTGCGGCCATGCGTTTTGGGCATGCACAGACGTGCCGAACATCAAACCGAAACAGGAACCCAAGGCCAAAGCCAAAACACCCCGACGGGCAACAAAATAAGCAGTCATCATTCGTCTCCAATTCACAATGCCGCCATCATGCCATGCTACAAAGGTTATGAGGAAAACCAATTGACAGGAAAGTCCTTTGCCAAGGTATTGGCCGCCTAAAAACGCTATTGAGAAACTGCTCCATCTGCGCGACCCTGCAAAAAGCGCCACTGACTGACGCGGGCATCGAACTGGACTTTTTGCGCCGGTTCCAGTACGGCGTACAAAGCCCTCGCATGGCTTTCCAAGTCTTCTAACAAGCCATAGCGATTGCGCACACCATCGACCGCCTGACGGATGGTCCCCATGCCCAAAGGCATGGCAGTTGCGACCACCTGAGCGGCCGGTCGTCGCAACTCATCGGCGTATTGGTTCAGGGCTTGGGCAAAAAGCTGCCAAACGGGGGCTTGCTCGCGGCTGAGCTTCAACTCCAGTTGCAACTCGGTCAGTTGCACGCCTGCTTGCTCCAGCATGGAGTTGGCGCTGCGCTCTGCCGGCGCGTTGGTGGCTGGCCGAGCGCCTCGCTCTGTCGACATGCCACGGCGTCCACCGCCCATGCCTCCCCCCATACCGCCCCCCATGCCACCATATTGCGCCCAGGCCGGTAAGGCGCTCAGGGCGAAGAGGCAAGCCACATAAAAAATGCATTTGAAGATGATCGTATTCTTCATATCTGAATTCAAAAATGCTCCATTCATTGCCCCAGCCGCAGCAAGCTGATCGAGACCTTTTACCCATTGAAGAACACCGCCGCATCTATTGTGAATCACCCTACCGACCGATTCCCCGATGCGTCAGTTCTTTCGGTTAATTAGAGGTAAAGTTCGACCCTGAAGTCTTTACACAAAAATACGCCGCTCCGCTAAAGTGGTTGAGTTTTTTGGCTCCAATAAACACCACGTTCCACGTCGACACCGACACTTCCTCTGGGATATGTTCATAAATTTTGCCGCTCGTTTGCCTGTTCGAATCGCCCTGTCTGCGCTGGCAGGAATCTGCCTGTCCTGGGGCCTGGTCGCATGTTCCAAAAATGCCGCGCCAGAAGCCGACAAATCTGCAGGGCCTTCGGCAGCCCCTGCCTCGGCAACCAATGTCCCTACAACGGCAGCCCCCGCAGCCAACCCTGCTGGTGCCAGTGCAGCACCTGCTACGGGCGCTACCCCCACACCTGTGGTCAGTGTGGTCACCACCAAAGTCACCAAGCGCGATTTGCCCGTGGTCTTGCGCGCGGTGGGCTCTGCGGTATCCCTGGCCAGCGTGGACATCCGTCCTCAGGTCACCAGCGCGATCACCCAAGTGCATTTCAAGGAAGGTCAGTTTGTGAAGCAAGGTGATGTGCTCTTCACCCTGGACACCCGCACCGATGAAACCAACTTGGCCAAGGCCAAGGCGCAATTGGCTAAAGATCAAGCCGCATTGGCCGACGCCAAGCGTCAACTGGCCCGCAGCCGCGAACTGGTCGCGCAGAACTTCGTCTCTGGCGCCGCGGTGGACACAGCGCAGACTTTGGTCGACTCGACCGCCGCCACCGTGGCCGCTGATGCCGCTGCAGTGCAAGCCGCGCAGGTGGCTTTGTCTTACGGCAAGATTGTCTCGCCCCATGCAGGCCGTGCAGGTGTGATCAACACCCCCATGGGCAGCGTGGTGCAAGCCAACGTGACCGTCTTGGCCACCATCGTCAAGGTCAACCCGATGGCCGTGTCCTTCAATTTGCCGCAACGCGACTTGGCCGACTTCCTGGCCGCTGTGAATGGCGAAACCAAAGTCAAAGTCACTGCCACCTTGCCAGAAGAGAAGAAACCGTTGTTCGGCAAACTGCAATTTGTAGACAACGCGGTTGACTCGGCATCAGGCACCGTGAAGCTCAAAGCGGTATTTGACAACAAGGACAACAAACTTTGGCCAGGCCTGTTTGTGAATGTGGGCTTGACCACCAAGAACATCGAAGATGCTTTGGTGATCCCGCAAGCGGCCATCATTCAAAGTGTGCGCGGCCCGATCGTGTACGCGGTAGAAGACGGCAAAGCCGTGATCAAACCCATCAAAGTGGTGCAGCCTGCAGGGCCAGAAGTGGCCGTGACCGGCGTGCAAGAAAACGACGTGATCGTGGTGGATGGCAAACAAAACTTGCGCCCTGGAGTGAAAGTGGTTGAGCGACCCAAAGAAGCGGGCAAAGACGGTGGCAAACCTGAGGCGGCTGGCTCACCTGGCGGCACTACAGCTGCCCCAGCCAACGCACCGGGTGCTGCACCCGCAGCCACGCCTGCACCTGCAGCCGCCAAATAACCCGCAGGCAGGTCCGCATGAACTTTTCTGAGCTTTTCATTCGTCGCCCGGTCATGTCGGTGCTGCTGAACACCGCCATCGTGTTGGCCGGCGTCATTGGCTACAAGAACATCCCGGTCGCGGCCTTGCCGAGTTACGACACCCCGGTGATCAACGTGTCGGCCACGCTGGCCGGTGCCAACCCTGAAACCATGGCCAGTTCAGTGGCCTTGCCGCTGGAAAAACAATTTCAGACCATCCCGGGTTTGAAAGTCATCAGCTCGACCAGCACCCTCGGCAACACCTCCATCACCTTGGAATTCGTTGAAAGTCGCAACATTGATGCGGCTTCGCTCGATGTGCAAGCCGCATTGCTGCGTGCGCAGCGCACCTTGCCGGTTGACATGACGATCCCGCCGTCATATCGCAAGGTCAACCCGGCCGATGCACCGGTGCTCTTGATTTCCCTGCGCTCACCCTCACTGACACAGGCCGAGCTGCAAGACTATGCCGAGCATTTGATCTCGCCAACCCTGTCGACCATCGACGGTGTGGCGCAAGTCAACATCTATGGCGCCAAACGCTTTGCGGTGCGGGTGCGCGTAGACCCAGCGGCATTGGCCGTTCGCAACATCGGCTTGGATGAGTTGAGCGCGGCCCTCAAAGCCGCCAACGTGAACACACCGGCAGGCACTTTCGATGGCCCACAGCAAACTCTGGTGCTGCAAGCCAACAAACAAATGAGTTCTGCTCGCGAATTTGCTGACTTGATCATCAGCAACAAAGGCGGCGTGCCGGTCCGCTTGCGCGATGTGGCGCGGGTACAAGACAGCGTGGAAGTGCTCAAGACTTGGGCTACCTTGAATGGCGAGAACTCCATCACACTGGCCATCCAGCGTCAACCCGGCGCTAACACCGTCAAGGTGGTGGATGCGGTGACCAAAACCCTGCCCGAGTTGCAAAGCCAGATGCCCGAGTCAGTGGTGATGACACCGGTGAACGATCGCTCGATTTCCATCCGCCATGCGCTGGAAGACGTGACTTTGACCCTGCTGGGCACCATCATTTTGGTGGTGCTGGTGATCTTTTTGTTTCTTCGGCGTTTTGTGGCGACCGTCATCCCCGCTTTGTCTTTACCGGTGTCCCTGGTCGGCGCGGTGGCACTCTTATGGGGGCTGAACTACAGCCTGGACAACATCTCGCTGCTGGGCCTGACCCTGGCGGTGGGTCTGGTGGTGGATGATGCGATCGTGGTGCTGGAGAACATCATCCGTCACGTCGAAAATGGCATCCCGCCCTTCCAAGCCGCTTTGCGCGGCGCGCGTGAAGTGGGCTTCACCATCATCTCGATATCCACTTCGCTGGTGGCAGTGTTCATCCCGATCTTCTTCATGCCTGGCGTGATCGGTTTGCTTTTCCATGAATTTGCCGTGGTGGTGGGTTTGTCGATCGCCGTGTCGGCTTTCGTCTCTTTGACCTTGGTGCCCATGCTGGCCAGCCGCTACCTGACCGACGAACACCACAAAAAGCCTCCAGGATTTGTGGTTCGCTTGTTTGAAAAAGGCTTCAACGCCATGCTGGGGGCCTACGCCCGCTCGCTGGACCTGGCTTTACGCCACAGTAAGTTCATTTTGGTGTTGGCCGTGGCCACATTCGGCATCACTGCATGGATGTTGACTGTCATCCCCAAAGGTTTCTTTCCGGAAGAAGACATTGGTCAAATCCAGGTCACCACTGAAGGCCCTGAGGACGTTTCTTTTGAGGCCATGATCGGCTTGCAAGAACGCGTCGCGGCGGTCTTCCGCAAAGACCCTAATGTGGCGGCGGTGAGTTCTTTCAACGGCGGCGTGGGTGCACAAAACTCGGGACGCATGTTCATCACCCTCAAGCCCCAGAACGAGCGCAAGCCCATGAAGGTGGTGGTGGAAGATCTACGCAAGAAATTGCGCGGTGTGCCCGGTATCAATGTGTTCATGCGTCCTGTGCAAAACCTGCAACTCGGCGGCCGACAGAGCAAGGCCCGCTACCAGTACATCTTGCAAAGCGTGAAAGCTGACCAACTCAACCTTTGGGCCGGCAAACTGCAAGAGAAGATGCGAGCGGATCCTATCTTCAGAGACATCACCAGCGACGCCCAATTGCGCGGCCTGCAAGCGGACATCCAAATCAACCGGGACCGCGCCAACAGCCTGGGCGTGTCGGTCGACTCGATCCGCACCGCCTTGTTCAGCGCCTTTGGCGAACGCCAAGTGTCGACCATGTACCTGTCCACCGACAGCTACCAGGTCATCATGGAAGTAAACCCCGAAGCCAAGCGCGACGAATCGGCATTGGAGAGCATTTTTGTCCGCTCCAGCAACGGCACTTTGGTGCCGATGTCGGCCTTCACCACGGTGACACGCACAGTCGGTCCGACCTCAATCAACCATGTGGGTCAATTGCAAGCTGTAACGGTGTCTTTCAACATCGCGCCCGGCGCGGCCTTGGGCGATGCAACTGCGCAATTGGAAGC
Source organism: Comamonadaceae bacterium (assembly GCA_947454355.1). Lineage (GTDB taxonomy): Bacteria > Pseudomonadota > Gammaproteobacteria > Burkholderiales > Burkholderiaceae_C > Limnohabitans_A. The sequence goes on along the minus strand of CANGKR010000025.1, from coordinate 16,296 downwards.
GGCAGCCGAAGCAATCCAATTGCCTTCGTCCATCATCCGCACCTATGGCGGTGATGCCGCGGTGTTCAAGAATTCACAAGGCAGCCAAACCATCTTGATCATCTCGGCTTTGCTGGTGATCTATGTGCTGTTAGGCGTTTTGTACGAAAGCTACATCCACCCGATCACGATCTTTGCAGGCTTGCCCTCGGCGGCGATTGGCGCCTTGGGCACCTTGATGATCTTTGACCAGGACCTGACCTTGATCGCCACCATCGGTATTTTGTTGTTGATCGGTATCGTCAAAAAGAATGCGATCATGATGATCGACTTTGCGCTGGAGGCGCAGCGCCACGACGGCATGACGCCAGCGCAAGCGATCCGCGAAGCCTGCGTGTTGCGTTTCAGGCCGATCATGATGACCTCGATCGCAGCCTTGATGGGAGCCTTACCGATCGCCCTCGGTCTGGGGGCCGGTGCCGAGTTGCGCCAGCCTTTGGGTCTGGCGGTGGTGGGGGGCTTGGTCTTCTCGCAAGCAGTGACGCTATATATCACGCCCGTCATTTACCTGGCGCTGGAGCGTTTTTCCGGTCGTGGACCTATCGTGGGCGACGAACTGCCTTCTTGAAAGGCGCCTGGTACATCCACACCGGTCGACCGACACTGGCTTGCCCCACTGCGCTGGGGGTCAGTTCGCTGGCCTCAAATTCCAGACTGACCAACCAGGCCCCGGGCTTCATGTTTTCGCGAGCTTTGGCTACAGCGCGCGGCATGGTCTCGGGCCGTTGAAACAGATACACCATATCGTAGTCCGACCAATCTGCCTGCCAGATGTCACCATGCCGGATGCGGGCCCATGGGCAACGCAGGGCGGCTAACAAACGCAAAGGCCAGCTGAATTCAATGCCCACCATCTGCGCCTGCGGATACACCAGCCGCAAGGCCTTCAGGCCATCCCCCAAACCGCAACCGGCATCGAGCACCTGTGCGCCAGGCGGCAAAGTCGCCACGCCAGGCAAGTCCTGCAAGGCATTCAAAGGGGTGGGGAAAATCGGCGCATCACGCCAGGCATGGACCGGGTAGATGAACAAGGCCAAGGCCAAGGGCAACAACCAGCCCCAAGCGGGCACGCTGGCCAGGCCTGAAGCCCACAGCGACAAAGGAAAACCCAAGGCCAACGCCCATTGGCGTGCACGGGTGCTGCCCATGACACTGAAGGCCACGCCTACGCCACAGGCCAACGCCATGGCCCAGACATCGGGCATCAGACCCGAGAGGTTCAGGTAAATCAGCCAAGCACCACCCCAGACCCACAAGGCGGGCAGAGGCCACTTCAACAACTTGGACAAGCTGCTTCAGTCCTTGTACATCACAGTGATACTGATGCGCCTATTGCGCGGATCTTTCGGGTCGTTGGGGTTGTAGGGTGCGCTGTCTGCGACCCCTTCGATTTTGGCAAAGCGATTTTCAGGCACCCCTTTTTTGCCAATGATTTTGCGGGTCTCTTCCGCCCGCTCGGCTGAGAGTGACCAATTGTTGCGGCCATCGGTGTTGGCAAAAGCGACGCTGTCGGTGTGCCCGCGAATGGCCAGTTTGTTGTCCATTTTGGTCATGCTCTTAGCGACCTCATTGAGGAGCACTTGCGCTTTCGGGGTCAACTGGGTAGTTCCCAAGCCGAACATGGCAAAGTCGGCTTTGTCGATGATCTCGATCCGCAGGCCTTCTTTTTCGCGCACGAACTTCACCTGCTCAGACAGGTTTTCCAGACGCGGATTCTTGGCCAGGTTATCTTTGACTTCTTTTTCGAGCTTGTCAAAGTTGGCTTTGTCTTGTTGCTCAGCGACCTGCTTTTTCTCAGCATCGGTCAGGCTCTCAGGATTACTGCGCTCTTGGGCGTTAGGTGCCGGATCGTTTTCGGTGGGTCCACCTTGCGAGCGCGGCGTCACCCGTTCCATGGCAGCCGTTTGTTTGGCCGAGAAGGGGAAACCTTCAGGATCTATAACTGAGCGGCCGCCGAGCATGCCGTCCGAACCCGCCAATTTGCCCATGGTCACATTGCTGTGCGATGTGGGTCGGAAATAGTCGGCAATGCTTTTGCGCTGATCGGCGTTGGATGCGCCCAGCAGCCACATCAACAAGAAGAAGGCCATCATCGCCGTCATCATATCGGCCAGCGCAATCTTCCAGGCGCCGCCGTGGGCACCGCCGTGGCCATCGTCAATGATTTTCTTGACGATGATGGGAGCCAGCGGCTCCTCAGCCGCCGGTGCGGCTTCGGGTGCCGCCTCGGGCGTTCCTTCAGGAGGCGGCTCGGCAGGCGCTTGGGCCTCGAGCTCCTCAGGCTTGGCTTGAGATCCGTCAGCCATGGCGATTAACCTCGCATGCCGTCAAAGACTTCAGCAAAACTCGGCTGGTTGTGGTGACTGATACCGACGCGTGCGGCTTCGATGATCAAAGGCATGGGGTGACCGTTCAAGGTGCCCACGATGATTTGCTTGACCACACCGTAGATTTCACCTTCGTCGTTCACGATCTCGGTCAGGCGTTTGGAGAAGGGTTCGAAAAAGCCATACGCCAAAAACACCCCCAAGAAGGTACCCACCAAGGCGCTACCGATCAAGGCACCCAGCACGGTAGGCGGTTGGTCAATCTGGCCCATGGTTTTCACCACACCCAACACGCAAGCCACAATACCCAGCGCAGGCAAAGCGCCGGCCAATGTGCCCAGAGTGTCAGCGGCTTTGAGTGCGCCATGGTGGTGGGTTTTGATACTCAGGTTCATCACGTCTTCCACCGCAGTCGGATCCAGGTTGCCCTGCGAGACGACCATCAGCCGGACGGTGTCGGTGATCAAATGCAACAAAGCGTGCTCTTTGAGCACTTTGGGGAATTCGCCGAAGATGGCACTGGCCTCGGGGTTTTCGATGTGCGCCTCCAAAGCCACGGCGCCTTCGGCCTTGAGCACCTTCATCAGCTTGGAGACCAGGAAAATGGTGGCCAGGTAATCGGCCTTGTGGAAAGCCGGGCCTTTGAAAATCTTGCCAATGCCGGCCAAGGCGGCCTTGACGGTATCGCCGCTGTTACCGATCAACATACCACCCACACCCGCACCGAAAATGGTGAAAAGTTCGTGCGGTGCGGCCTCGATGATGGGGCCCATTTCTCCGTGCATGACGGGCATGCCGAAAACACACACCATCAACACAACAATACCGATGATCGCTACCATGGTCAGACTCTCTCTTGAGGGACAGACCTCGGGCCAGGGGCCGTTCTAGATCTGTCGCACTTTCACATACAAGTCACCGGCGACATGAGACTTGTATCTCACAACCTCAGTGAACCGAATTACCACCCAAATTCGCTGTCAGGCTTTTGGCCGCTGGTAGCAAATTAGGCACGTCACGCCAAGCTTGGCGGATTTCACCCATCAATGTTTGGACTTCTTGCAATGCCTCCAGATCGTTACGGGCATTCACATGAACCAAACGGCGGGTCACATAGCTGTACAACTCGTGCAAGTTGTTGGCCAGATCGCCACCTTTTTCCAAATCCAAAGCGCCTTGCAAACCAATCACAATGCGACCTGCACGTGTCAGGCTTTTGTTTTTGTCTTCAATCGAACCGTGTTCAATGTGACCACGGGCTGTGACCAAGCTCTCGATCAAGCCGTCGAACAACATCTGAATCAACTCGACCTTGTTGGCGACCAGCGCCTGAGAAGTGAGGTTGCCTTCGCCGTAACCTTCGATAGCTTTGAAATTGACTCGCATGATCTTTCGCTCCTGGTGTAACTGTTACATCAGGTATCGGAGCCATAGCGAAGAACTTGAGGCTATTCAACACAGTATTTTCTCTTTCACGCTGCCTTGGCAGCACGGGGCTTGGTTGCCACCGTAGGTGTGATGTTCAAGGTGCCGCGTAATTTTTTAACCACCGCCGTGAGCAACTGGCTCACGCGCGATTCGGTCACGCCGAGAACTTCACCGATTTCTTTCAGGTTTAGCTCTTCAACGTAGTACAAATTCATCAACAATTGGTCGCGCTCAGGCAATTCACCGATCGCGCCGGTCAAGACCTGCATGAATTCTTCATGCTCGACGATGGCCTCCGGCTGCCTGGAGGCATCACCGGCGATGTTCATCACCTCTTCGGTGACGACTTCCATCGAATAAGTTTCAAAGCGGCGGGCCTGACTGCGTTCTTTGTGAAACAGCTCAATATCCTTGCCCATGTGATCGGCCAACTCGGCCTGGGTAGGGGTGCGACCCAGGTCGGCGGCCAACTCGTGCGTGGCTTCGCTGTGTGATTTATTGATCGCCACCGCCGAGCGGGGTAAAAACGACAAACGGCGCACCTCGTCCAGAATGGCGCCGCGCACACGGCTGTGCGCAAAATTTTCAAATTCGATGCCCTTGGCCGGATCGTAAGCGCGAGAGGCCTCCAACAAGCCGATCATGCCGACTTGGATCAATTCGTCCAGTTCCATGAAGGGCGGCAAGCGCACTTTCAAGTGCAAAGCAACACGTTTGACCAAGCCCAAATGGGCCAGGACCAGTGCTTCGCTGTTGTTTTGCACCTCTTGGTACAGGCGTGTAGAGACGGCCATGGTGATCAGGTCCTGGTCGAGACCAGCCTTTCTACAAAAAATTGCACACCACCGGTGGCATGGTTGATCGGCTCCAAATCATTGGTGGCCACAGCCAAGCGTCGGAAGTCCCGCGCGCCGGAACTGCTGGGTGCAAATTCCAAGGTAGATTGGTGTTTTTTGAGCGCCGCCAATATCAATTCGTCATGCTCGATCGAGCCCAAATACTGAATCGACTTGTGCAGAAAGCGGGTGCAGACCTGGTTGATGCGTTCGAACAGCTTGCGGCCTTCTTGCGCATTGCCTACACCGTTAGGGATCAAATATATGTCCTCGATGCCGTAGTCCTTGGTCAGCACCTTGATCGTGCCATAGGCATCAGCGATAGACGAAGGATCGTCGCGCACCACAATGAACCGGCGGCTGGTGGCGGCCATGAAGGACAAGACCGCGGGCGCAATGCCGGCTGCCATGTCGACAATCAAATAATCCAAATCGTCTTCCAATGCGCTGAAGGCTTGCACGATGCGCGCCGCCTGCATCACGCTCAGGCTGGCCATCTCGCGCATGCCCGATGCGCCCGGCACCAGTTTGACGCCATAGCGGGTCGTGACAATGATCTCTTCGAGTTTTTTCTCACCACTCAAAAAGTGGCTGAGGTTGTAGGGACAACGGCAACCCAGTGCGATTTGGGCATTGGCCAAACCCAGATCGGCATCGAACAGCATGACCTTGAAACCCATGCCTTGCAAAGCCACGGCCAGATTGACGGAGATCGTGGTTTTACCCACACCGCCTTTACCGCTGGCAATGCCGATGACCTGAGTGGAATGGGGTTTTTGCATAGGGCTTTAGGCGTGAGTTCGTGCGCCAATGGTCTGGCTACGCGCGTGAAAAGCTGCCGCGTCCATCGTGGCCTGACCTGAAACAGGCGCAACCAAGGCGGTCGATGCCGGCATCAATTGCGTGACCGCCAGATTGACCAACTGCGCTGTGGTGAAGCCCATGACCAGGTCAGTCAATCGCTCAGAACCACTGGCCGCCGACAACACGGGTACATCGCTTTCATTGCACATGAATTGCAGCAAGGCCCAAGGTGCAGTCGCTTCGTCGAGCTTACTGATCATCAAGCTGTACCATACCATCTGGGCGCGGGCAGCTGCATCTTGCAAAATTCGCTGCACGCTCACGGCCGAGGCATCGGCGGGTAACACGGCATGCATGATGCACTGCGGCTGGATATTCTTGATCTCTTGAATGCGTTCGATCATTTGCACACCGGGGGTGTCAATCAAGACCAGTGTGCGTTGCGACAATTCGGACAACAGCAAACGCAAGGTCGATGCATCTTGCGCACGGAAGCAATCAATGCCGATTTGCGCGCTCAGCATTTGCGTCTGATTCCAGGCGCCGATGCGGCTGTCTTGGTAACTGATGAGGGCCACCTTATCGGTGCCACACACCGCAGCCGTGTGCAATGCCAGTCGGGCAGCCATCAGGGTCTTGCCCGAACCCGAAGGGCCGGCAATGGCATGCACGCCTTCGAAGGCGCCAGGCTCGCCTGCCCGTTTGAGCGAAGCGGTGAGCAGCTCGCGAATGACTTGCAAAGCGTCTTGCGGGCTGGCTTGGTCTTTGATACTGTCGATCAGCAAGGTGCGAAGGCCCACAGGCACTCCCGCTTGATGCATGGCTTGAACTACCGATTGCACCGCATGCGCCACCGGTTGGCTGGACTGCCACTCGGCTGCTTGTTGACTGACGCGAAATTCACGGCGCAAGGCGGCTAACTCTTCGACCACAAAGGCCACGATTTCTTTGCTGCGAACTTCATCTCGCTGTGCGGCATGCGGTTCGGGCTGGACGAAGGGATCGGAGCGCAAAAGAGGATCGACGCGTACTGGCGCTCTGGGCGCTTCTTTGCCTTGCAATGCTTGACCGAGATGGTCGCCAAAGCTGGCACCCAAGTCCACGGTCGGTTCTTGCTGAACCACGGGAGCCTTGGCAAAGGGGTTGTCAAGGTCGAAGTCGTTGGCATCGGCTTTTTCAACCGCCACGACCAGTTCGGTTTGTCCACCCACACGGTGGTTGGCAATGATCAGCACGTCCGGGCCATACAAACTCATGGCTCGCTCAGTCGCGCTGCGGGTGTCACGGGCAAGTATGCGTTTGAGTTCCATGGCGTTGCTGCAATGTGTTCAAAAAATCAGTTGTTCTCGGCATGCACGGTGTGCACCACCTTGACGCTTTGATCATCAGGAATCTCGCTGTAAGACAGCAAGGTCAAATCGTTCACGCGGTAGCGTGCAGCGCGGGACAACCATGGACGGATCGTGGGCGAAACCACCAAGACCGCAGGGTGACCCAGCTCTTCAACGGCACGCGCACCTTCGCGCAAGGCTGCAAATAAGCGCTCGGCCAATCCGGGCTCAATGGCCATGTTTTGGCCCGGTGCGCTTTGCTGTAAGACGTTATGTAAAAGTTGCTCCAAGCCTGGATCCAAGGTCATCACAGCCAAGGAGTTGGAATCGTCCACCAGGCTTTGTACGATCATGCGGCCCAGTTTGGGTCGGACCAAGGCAGTGAGTTGATCGGGTTCCTGCGTGCGGCTGGCCACTTCGGACAAGGTCTCGACGATCGAGCGCATGTCACGGATTGAAACCGACTCATTGAGCAGATTCTGCAAGGTACGGGTGACCACACCCAATGACAGCTTGCCGGGCACCAGGTCTTCCACCAACTTGGGGGACTTGGCAGCCAGTTTGTCGAGCAATTGCTGGACCTCATCGTGGCTGAGCAAATCGGCGGCGTTGTCTCGCAAGACCTTGTTCAAATGCGTGGCGACGGCAGTGCTGGCGTCCACCACGGTGTAACCCAGGGTGCGGGCATGGTCGCGCTCGGCCGGATCGATCCACACCGCATCCAGGCCAAAGGCCGGCTCTTTGGTGGCCTGACCTTCCAACGGACCATAGACCTGGCCTGGGTTGATCGCCAATTCGCGGCCCACCTTGATTTGCCCTTTGCCACGTGCCACGCCTTTGAGCACGATGTGATAAGCATCCGGGTCGATATTCAAGGCGTCGCGAATGCGAACGGGTTGGACCAAAAAGCCCAACTCGGCCGAGAGTTTTTTGCGAACGCCTTTGACACGGCTCATCAACTGGCCACCTGTTTCAGGGTTGACCAAGGGAATCAAGCCGTAACCGATTTCCAAGCCAATAAGGTCCACCTGATCGACGTCGTCCCAATCGAGTTCTTTGGGTTCATCCAGCGCCGCTTGGGCGGCCGCCGTGATCGGTTCGGCCGCAGGCTGCTGACGCCGCTGCACAATGCCCCAGGCCATGGCGGCTGCACCCAAAGCCAAGGTCAAGAACACCAAATGCGGCATGCCGGGCACAATGCCCAAAATCGCCATGATGCCCGCAGCCATGAAGAGCGCTGTCGGGTTGGACAACTGGGTGGTTGCCTGCTCGGTCATGGACTCCGACGTGGTCACGCGGGTCACGATGATGGCCGTTGCCAAAGACAAGAACAAAGACGGAATCTGTGCCACCAAGCCATCACCAATGGTCAGCAAGGTGTAGATGCGACCCGCATCGCTGAGTGACAAGTTGTGCTGGCCGATTCCGATAGCCAAACCACCGATCAAGTTGATGATCAAAATCAGCAAACCCGCGACCGCGTCACCGCTCACAAATTTGGAAGCACCGTCCATCGAGCCAAAGAAGTCCGACTCCTGCCCCAACTCTTCACGACGCTTTTTGGCGGTTTCCTGATCGATCACGCCAGCGTTCAGGTCGGCATCAATCGACATTTGCTTGCCGGGCATAGCGTCCAAGGTGAATCGGGCGTTCACTTCCGAGACGCGGCCAGCCCCCTTGGTCACCACAATGAAGTTGATGATCATCAAGATTGCAAAAATGATGAAACCCACCACATAGTTGCCGCCAATGACGAACTCACCAAAGGCGGCTACCACTTTGCCTGCGGCTTCGTGGCCTTCGTGTCCGTTGACGAGAATCACTCGGGTAGAGGCCACGTTCAGGCCCAGTCGCAACATGGTGGCGAACAGCAACACAGACGGGAAGGATGAGAATTCGAGGGGCTTGCGGGTGCTGATGGCGATCATGATGATCACCAAACTGCTGGCAATGTTGAACGTAAAGAGGATGTCCAGCAGTAGCGGCGGTAACGGAAGTACTAACATCGCCATGATCAAGAGCACCAGCGCAGGCAACCCCAGGCCGGTGTAGTCAAACCGGGCCAGGTTCTGTCGGAGAGTTGACAGGGTCAAAGTGCTCATGTCTTCGGGGCCTGCAGGCCAGCCTGCAGGCGTTTTTTCCATTTAAAAGTGATCAAGGACCGTCTGACTCTGCAAAGTCCATGCCACGTTGAATCCCGACACCATTGCCCTGTCTGGTGCGTGGTGTGGCAAGGCCTGTCCGGTCACGGATTTTGCTAACACCATGGCATCGGTCCTGTGAATGGACCAGGATTGCGCTCTAACTTCGGATACGCCATGGACGCCACTTTGATGTTTTCTGCTTCTGCACTGCTCTCCAATACGCCATCAAGCGCGACAACCAACGCGCCAGTGAGCGGGGTGCAACCCGTCAGTGGAACAGATACAACACAGACCAACACTCCGCAAGGCCGCATTTTTGCCGGCCTCATGCGCGACCTGCTGCCCACCCATGAGCGGCAAGATGTTGCCGCAGCGGCGACATCAGACCCCGCCGGCTTGAAATCCGAAAATCTGGGTGGCCAACTCGAAGTGATCACCGCCAGCAGCGACCAACCCGACGCCGGCAGTTTGTCCGCCTTTGCCCGAGCACAAGGCCTGGACGAGTCGGCCGTGATGGCTTTGTTTGGGGAAAAAATACCCGCTTTGCCATCTGTTGCTGACATCGCGACCACTGCTACTGCAACTACCGCTGCAGCAACATCCGCAGCCACAAAGGCCGCAGCTTTGAACGCCGCTCTCCTAATCACGCAATCCAATGAGGCGAATATTCTGCAGCCACCAGTGAGTCAGGATGCTTTGGACACCATTGCCTTGTTCGGCGAAAAAATTTCATCCTTGCCCGCTGTTCCTTTCATCGCGACCACTGCTACTCCAACAGCAGCAGCCACGGAGGCCGCAGCTTTGAACGCCGCACTCCTACGCGCACAATCCAACGGGGCTAATGTCCTGCAGCCACCTGTGGGGCAGGATGCTTTGGGCACCATTTCCTCTGATGGAACCGCCAATGCAACGGCTCCGAATACGGTCCTCTTGAACTCAAATGCGAATGATGGTGAGAACCTTCTGACGCCAGTAGGCCAGGAGGCTGTAATACCTATGGCTATTTTGAAAATAGCCATTGCGAAAGTCGCGTCTGACTCCCCACTCAAAACAGATACTGATGCCACAAATGCTGCTCAAATCTTAGCAGACATGGACATGAGCATCACCCGATCGGCACAAGATCTGGCGGTTGACATTTCGGTCGAAGTGAAGGCGCTGGACACGAAAGCTGACAAGCAAGCCGTCATTGACAGCAACACCTTGACGACCGCCTCCTGGTTGGCCACCCAAGTGGCCTCCATGGTGAAGACCGCAGGCAGCCCTGCATCGACAGCGATGCCTGCACCGACCCCTGCAACAAGTGATGGCCTCAATGCCTTGAGCCTGGAAGACTCTTTGCCAGTGGGAATGAATGCCAGTATGGCCAGTTCGCAGGTATCGCCTGCTTCAATTTCCTCTTCGCCCCAACCCACCTCCACGCTGACCTTACCGGGTCTGGGTGCCTTGGGATCGCTAGGCGCGTTGGGGGCAATGCCTGCGGCCACGGTGATCACATCGCCCACATTGACGCCCGCCCCTTTGCAGGCATTGGCGATTCAGGGCGCACCTGGCACACCCGGCAACACCCCCTCGGCAGCCGCCGACGAGCCTTCAGCTTTGAACGCACTGAACGCTGTCAGTGACTTGGCGCCTGCGATGCCCGCACCCCAAGACGCTATGCGGATTCGCCTGGTGCCGGCCTGGGCGAATGTGACCCAACAACTGCACAGCATGAGCGGCACTGCCATGACCTCGGCTTGGGGCGCCTTGACTGCGGCCACTCTGGGCGGGCCGATCCGCTCTGTGGTGCTGGATTTGCGCAACGCCGCAGCTCAAGACCCACTGTCTGCCGATGACCTGAGTTTCAGCGCCAGCAGCACAGACACACCCGTCAATGCAGTCACACCCGAGTTGACCCGCAACACGGCCCCGGGCATGCCTTTGCCAGCGAGCACCCCGACCTTGGCGGGCATGGCGCAAACTTTGCGCCAAGAACACTACCAGCAGCTGGCTGATCGCTTGGGTCAAGCCATGGCCGAACGTTTACAAAACCAAATCGCACGCGGCGAATGGAAGTTGCAAATGCGTCTGAACCCCGCGAACCTGGGCCGGATCGATGTCGAACTGGGCATGCACGCCAAAGGACTGGACGCGATGTTCAGGTCCGACAACCCCTTGACGCGTGAGCTGATGGCGCAAAGCATGCCTAAACTCAAAGACAGCTTGTCACAATCTGGCATGGCTGTTGCTTCTGTCTGGGTGAACAGTGACGCCGAACGTCAATCTGACGGAAAACCGACACCCCAAAGGGATGCGAGGCCGTCAACAGACGCCCCCTTGTCCGCCCAGGCCGACAAGGTCCTTCCGGCTGTCGCGAAAGTAAATCGAACGCCTGACGGCTTTGACGTCTTGGCGTGAACCCCGCGGCCTGCAAAGGCCTTGGGGCGCATTGTTTGAAACCGAATGAACAAGAGGTGACCCATGGCTGAAGAAGTCCAAGCGGAAGTCGAAGCGAAACCGAAGAAACCGATCTTATTGATCATTCTGGGCGTGGTGGGCCTGATCGTCCTCGTGGCGGGTACCGTCGTGGCCACCCTGTTCTTATCGGGCGCTTTCAACCCCAAACCGCCTTCTGAGCACGATCTGGAAGCCGCGGCCGCGGCGGGTGGCGATGGCCATGGCCCGACACCGGAAGACTGCTTGCCCAAGAAGAAAGAAAAAGGTGGTGATGCGCACGGCGAAAAGGCCGATCCGCACGCCAAGCCGGATGCCCACGGCAAGAAAGATGAACACGGTAAGGAAGGCAAAGAAGGCAAAGATGCCAAAGTCGATTGCCCCAAAGGTCCTCCAGGCAAGATGGCCAAGTCTTCGCCAGAGCTGACCCGCTTCGAGTACACCTACATGCAAATTGAGCGGGAATTCCTGGTCAACGTCAGTGGCTCCAAAAAAGTGATGTCGGTGCAAATTGCCGTCATGACGCACTACGACGACCGCGTGTTTGAAAACGTCAAGAAACACGACTTTGCCTTGCGTTCAGCCGTGATGGATGTGATGCGCATGACCACCGATGCCGACTTGGTCAAACCCGAGTTCCGCAAAGAATTGGCGCAAAAAATCCGCGACACGATGAATACCTTGCTCGAGAAGTACGAGGATTTTGGCGGCATCGAAGACATTTACTTCACCAACTTCATCGTTCAGTGACGTTCAGAGCGCAAACGACACCATGGCTTCTTCCCTGCTCACCGAAGACGAACTGAACGTTCTCGCCGAAGGCGTGACGGACGGCTCGATCCCGGTTGACACCGGTTTCAACACCACGGCGCGGGTGAAAAAACACGACCTGGCCAGTGAAGACTCCAGCCTGGGGGTGAACATCACCTCCATCGACATGATCAACGAGCGGTTCATCCGCACGTTCCGGTTGGGTTTATTGGAAATGCTGCGCACCACCCCGCGCATCAACCCCCGCCGTGTCGAAATCGTGCGCTTTGGCGACTATCTCAAAAGTCTGACGCCCCCCCTATCAGTGAACATGGTGCGCATGAACCCCCTGCGCGGCAATTCGCTGGTGGTCATCGACCCCACGGTGGTGTTCAGCTCGCTGGACAGTTTTTTTGGCGGCTTTGGCCGTGGTGTGGGGCAACTGCCCTCTGGTCGTTTGTTCACGCCCACCGAGTTGCGCATCATCAAGATGATCCTGGACGTTTTCTTCAAATCCTTGAAAGACGCATGGGGTCCTGTGATGGATCTGGAATTCGATCTGGTGAGCCAAGAGATCAACCCGCAATTCGCCCAAATCGCCGATGAAAACGACCTGGTCATCCTGACCCGGTTCGATTCTGAAGGCAACAACGATTCCAACGGATTCATTGACCTGGTGTACCCCTACGCCTCACTCAAGCCAGCTCGCGAGCTGTTGCGCAACCGCGTGCAAACGGGCGACGGCAATGAAGACTCCGAAAAACAATGGCACCTCGATTTGAGCAATGCGGTCGACAACGCGTCCGTGGAAATGCGGGTGTTGATGGGGCACATTGACTCATCTTTCGGTGAAATCGAAGAAATGCAAGTTGGTGATGTGTTGTATTTCAAGAAACCCGACAGTGCCAAATTGCTGATCAACGGTATACCCGCCTTTGAAGCCCAGGTCGGCTCCATGGGCACCCAGGCCGCCGTGCTCGTTGAGCGCCCCATCATCCCCGACCTGCAGTGAACTTCACAGGACCCCCCCAATGAGCGATACCGAACACAACGCAGAAGACGGCAACGATTCAGGGCAAATCAACCCCGATGTGTTGCAAAACATCACGGTGACTTTGTCCATCGAAGTAGGCCGTGCCATGATCAAAATCCGCGACCTGATGCGTTTGTCACAGGGCAGCGTGGTCGAGCTTGACCGCATCGCCGGCGAGCCACTGGACTTGCTCGTCAATAACACGGTCGTCGCGCAAGGCGAAATCGTGCTGGTCAACGAACGCTACGGCATCCGCTTGACACGCGTAGCTCCTGCTTCTGAACGCATGAAGAATTTGTGAGCTCTTGAATGAATGCCGGTTTGAACGCAATGGACGTCCTGCGCATGGTGGGCAGCATGGCCGTGGTGATTGGATTGCTGCTGGCCGTGCTGTGGGGGCTCAAACGCATTCAAAACCAGATGTTGACCGCCAAGCACGCAGGCCGCATGCAGGTGCTGGAATCGCAAAGTATGGGTACTCGTCAAAAGATTGCCTTGGTTCGTATTGGTGAATACGAAGTCTTGCTGGGCATCACCCCGACCCAAATCAACGCCTTAGGCCAATGGCCTGCTGCCCCAGTGAGCCACTTCGACGATGTCGCGTAACCACAAAATTTTCTGGATGGCCCTGGCCTTGATGGCCTTGCCTTTGGCCGCCTTTTCCCAAGGTATGCCCTTGGTGAATGTCACGGGCGGCAAAGGCGGCACCCAATACAGCCTGACCTTGCAGCTGCTGGCCTTGATGACGTCTTTGACGTTGTTGCCATCGCTTCTGCTCATGATGACCGGTTTTGTGCGCATCATCATCGTGCTATCACTTTTAAGACAGGCTTTGGGTACAGGCCAAACTCCCCCCAACAACGTGTTGGTAGGCTTGGCTCTGTTCCTGACCTTTTTCATCATGTCGCCCGTTCTGAACGACGTGTACACCAATGCCTTAGTACCTTATATGGACAAAGGCATGGCTTTTGAAAAAGCCCTGACTGCAGCAGAAGAGCCGATTCGCGGCTTCATGCTGAAACAAACCCGCGAAGACGACATTGCCCTGTTCATGCAAATGGCTCGCAAAGCCGAAGCCATCAGCCCTGACAACGTGCCCTTCACCACCCTGGTGCCAGCATTCATCACGTCGGAGTTGAAAAGTGCCTTCACCATCGGTTTTTTGATTTACATCCCCTTTGTGGTCATCGACTTGATCGTGGCCAGTGTGTTGATGTCCATGGGCATGATGATGCTTTCACCCATGATGATTTCAATGCCCTTCAAATTGATGTTGTTTGTGTTGGTGGACGGTTGGAGCCTGATCCTTGGCTCACTGGCCGCCAGCTTCGCCACCTGATTGGGGAGACTTGACATGGATACAGCCGCCGTAGTGGATTTGGGTCGTCAGGCCCTGTGGATGACCGTATTGATATCGGCCCCCTTGCTGGGGGTGTCGCTGGTGGTCGGTTTGGTGATCGGTATTTTGCAGGCCGCCACCTCCATCAATGAGATGACGCTCAGCTTCATTCCCAAATTGGCCGCCTTGGCATTGACATTGGCAGTGATTGGCGGCTGGCAGTTGGCCACCCTGGTGGATTACACCCGCAGCATATTTCAGCGTATCCCGGGCCTGTTCACCTGAACAGCTTGATCGCATTCCGACATGAACATCGCCGCCTCCGAACTCGTTGAGCGTTTTTACGCGCTGCTGTGGCCCATGATGCGCATCTCGGCTTTGCTGTTGGCTGCTCCGGTATTTTCTTTGCGGTCTTTGTCATTACGCATCCGCATTTTGCTGGCCTTGACGCTGACCTGGTTGGTCTACCCCTTGCACAATTGGCCAGTCATCGATCCATTGTCACCGCAAGGATTGCTTGAAATATTCAACCAACTGAGTATCGGCCTGGTGATGGGCTTGGTGCTGCAAGTGGTGACCGCGGCCATTTTGGTGGCCGGTCAATCCATCTCCAACGCGGTCGGCCTGTCGATGGCCACCATGATCGACCCCAACGTAGGTAACGTGCCGGTCATTGGTCAATTTTTGTTGGTCATGTCAACCTTGATTTTTGTCGGTCTGGGTGGACACGCCTTGCTGCTGGCTTTGCTGCTCGACAGTTTCAACAGCATGCCGATTGGCAAGAGTTTGATGGGCCAAGAGGCTTGGGGGCAAATGGTCACTTGGAGCTCCATGATTTTCCTTGGCGGTCTATTGACCGCATTGCCGGTGATGGTGACTCTGCTGTTCATCAACGTGGGTCTCGGAGTGGCCACGCGTGCAGCGCCGAGTTTGAATATTTTTTCGCTGGGCTTCCCGGCGATGGTGGTGGCCGGCTTTTTGATCATGATCTTGAGCCTGCCCAGTATCGGAGCTCGCATTCAGTGGATGTGGTTGCAAGGTTTGACCCAAACACGCAGCCTGGTCGGCTTGCCTTGAACGGATGACACGCCATGAGTGACAGCGATTCAGCCGAAAAGACCGAAGAGCCGACGGCCAGAAAACTGGGCCAAGCCCGGAAAGAAGGACAAGTTGCGCGTTCGGCTGAACTTCCCGCTGCTGCAGTGACCATCGTTTCCATGTTGATTTTTTTCATGCTGGGTGGCTTCTGGGTTACTCGCATGTCAAGTCATTTTGCAGCCGGATTTACTTTTGACAGAAAAACACTGGATTCGCCCAACCTATTGCCGCTGACTTTTGGGTATCAAATGGGGGAAGGCTTTCTGCTGATTCTTCCTTTGTTGATTCTTACAGCCATCGCAGCCATTTTGGCGGCTGGTGCAACCGGTGGCTATTTGTTCTCGCTGAAAAGCATCATGCCCAACTTCAGCAAACTCAGCCTGGGTGAAGGCTTCACGCGCATGTTCGGCACCCGCGCCATGGTGGAGTTGCTCAAATCGATTGCTAAATTCACTTTGATCGCTTCAGTGTTGTGGATTTTGGTCAACAAGCATTTGCATGAATTGTTGATGATGGGCCAAATGAGCCTGCAACCCGCCCTCGAAGCCGCAGGATTATTGATTGCTGAATCAGCCTTATGGCTGTCACTGTGTTTGCTGTTCATCGCCTTGATCGATGCGCCTTATCAGCGCTATGCGTTCATCAAACGCATGCGCATGACCAAGCAGGAAGTCCGAGACGAAATGAAGGACATGGAAGGCCGTCCCGAAGTCAAAGCGAAGATCCGTCAG
>CANGKR010000024.1 GCA_947454355.1 Comamonadaceae bacterium | reverse complement strand
CATGTTCCATTGCAACGGGTGGTGCTTCCCCTGGACCTTGGCTGCTCGGGCGGGTGTGAACGTTTGCCTCCGGCGCATCGATGCCCAAAGCATTTTCGACATGATGCGTGAGCATGGCGTCACGCATTATTGCGGTGCGCCCATCGTGCATGGCCTCTTGGTCAATGCCTCAGCCGAGATGAAGAAGGGCTTGCCATCGGGTGTCAAAGCCATGGTGGCCGGGGCTGCGCCACCGGCCTCGATGATTGAGGGTATGGAGGAGATGGGTTTCGATTTGACCCATGTCTATGGCCTTACCGAGGTCTATGGCCCTGCCACGGTATGCGCCAAGCATGCGCAGTGGGATGAATTGCCGATTGGCGAGCGTGCCCGACTCAATGCGCGTCAGGGCGTGCGTTACCACCTGGAGCGCGATGTGTGCGTGCTCGACCCTCAGACCCTGCAGCCCGTTCCGCACGATGGTGAAACCATGGGCGAGATCATGTTCAAGGGCAACATTGCGATGAAGGGCTATTTGAAAAACCCCAAGGCGACACAAGAGGCTTTTGAAGGCGGTTGGTTCCACAGTGGCGATTTGGCGGTGCAGTACCCCGATGGCTACATCAAGATCAAGGACCGCAGCAAGGACATCATCATCTCGGGCGGTGAGAACATCTCCTCTATCGAGGTTGAAGACGTGCTGTATCGTCACCCCGATGTGTTAGCGGCGGCGGTGGTGGCCAAGCCCGACGAACGTTGGGGCGAAACGCCTTGTGCTTTTGTGGAGTTGAAAGCGGGAGCCAACGTCACGGCGCAAGCCATGGTGGCGCATTGCAAACAGCACCTTGCCGGCTTCAAGGTGCCGCGTGCGGTGGTCTTTGGCGAATTGCCCAAAACCAGTACCGGGAAAATTCAGAAGTTCGAATTGCGCAAACTGGCCGGATCGGCCGCAGCCATCGACGTTTGAAGTTATTCGATGTCGAAGGCGTGGACTTTGAACTTGCCGGCCGCACGGTCGGCAAAGTAGTGTTCCAGCGTTTCTTTGACGGTACGAAAAGCCAGTTCGCCCCAAGGGATATCGGCCTCATCAAACAAGCGGGCTTCTTGGGTTTCATGTCCGGGGTCGAATTGGTCGTGTGCCAGTTCGGCCAAGTAGTACAGGTGCACTTGCCCAACGCGGGGCACACTCATCACGGTGAACAGGTCATGCATGGTGAAGACCGCGCCTGCTTCTTCGCGGGTTTCGCGAGCGGCGCCTTGGGCCGTGGTTTCGCCCAGCTCCATGAATCCTGCCGGCAGGGTCCATTTGCCTTTGCGCGGCTCGATGTTGCGTTTGCACAGCAGAACTTGCTTGCCCAGCGTAGGCACCGTGCCTACGACATTCAAAGGGTTTTCGTAGTGCACTACATGGCAAGCGGTACATACCGCCCGCTCACGCGTGTCGCCATCGTCAGGCAATCGATAGGCCACGGGGGCGGAGCAGGTTTTGCAAAATTGAATAGGGCTGCGGTGCATGCTGAGCAGTTTAATTGGATTTGCCATCGAACAGATGCAAAAAGGGCTCCTTGCGGAGCCCCGGTGCAGCGTTCAGTCGCTTCAAGCTTTTTTGGCTGGCTTTTTCGCGGCAGGGGCGGTTTGGGCCTTGGTGTGCTTTTCGATCAAAGCACGGGCCGTGTCGATGAGTTTGCGCCCATCAAAGCCGCGCTTGTTCATGTCTTCGATCCACTCGATCTCGAGGGAGCGTGATTTGCGGCGGAAGTCCTGGGCTTCTTCGGCGCTGATGGTGAAGATGGCGTTGTTGCGGTCTGAAGCCGACTTGCGGCCAGGCACATCGCCTTCTTGCTGGACTTTGCCCAGCCAGCCTGAAGTCTCGATGCCGCTGTTGTCGTCAATGACTTTCTTCAAGTCCGCCGGCAGCGAGTTGTACTTGGCCTTGTTCATCGCCATCACGAAAGTGGTGGTGTAGAGGCATCCGCCAGCGGGATCGAACTCGGCGTGGAACTTGGTCAGCTCATGCACTTTGACCGAGGGCACCACTTCCCAAGGAATCACGGCGCCATTGATGGTGCCTTTGGACAAAGCATCTGGAATGCCTGGCAGCGGCATGCCCACGGGGATTGCACCCAGGGTGCCCAAAAGTTTGGTCACCTGGCGTGTCGGGGCGCGCAGTTTAAGGCCCTTCAGATCGGCGATATTCTTGACCGGCTTGTCGGCGGTGTGGATCACGCCTGGGCCGTGCACTTGCAAAGCAATCACATGGGTGTCCTTGAATTCATCAGGCGCCATGGTTTGGATATATTCCCAATAGGCCTTGGAGGTGGCTTCGGCATTGGTCATCATGAAGGGCAGTTCAAACACTTCCACACGCGGGAAGCGGCCAGCCGTGTTGCCTGGCAAGGTCCAGACCACGTCGACCACACCGTCGCGCACCTGGTCATACAACTGCACAGGTGTGCCGCCCAATTGCATGGCGGGGTAGGCTTCAAACTTGATGCGGCCGCCTGAGTCTTTTTCGACTTTGGCCATCCAAGCCTTGTGCATGTTCAGCCACACGTTGGACAAAGGCGCCATGAAGGTGTGGAACTTCAGGGTGACAGTTTGCTGGGCTTGGCTGTTGAGCACAGGCGCAGCCAGCGCTGCAGCGGCACCAGATTTGAGCAATTTGCGACGAGCAATCATGAAAAGGTCTCCAAAGAATAAACGCAATATAACGCGAGAAAAGCGGGCTGCATATCAGGGTAACTATGCAACGTACTGGATCAGCCACAAAGAAATGCCCGGGAACAGCAAGAGCACAGTGGTGCGGATGGTGTCGCTGATCAAGAAAGGCATGACGCCTTTGTAGCTTTCAGAAATCGGCACATCCTTGGCCATGGTGTTGACCACATAGACGTTCAATCCTACAGGCGGTGCCAGCATGCCAAAGCCGACGGTCATCAAGACCATGATGCCAAACCATATAGCCACCGACTCCTTGGGCATGCCAAAGTCCAGGCCCATGATCATCGGGAAAAAGATCGGGATGGTCAGCAAAATCATGGACAACTCGTCCATCACCGCGCCCAGCACCACATAGAACAGCAAGATGGCGGTGACCACCATCAAAGGTGACAGGCCCCAGCTGCCCACCACAGCGGCCAACTGGTTGGGCACCTGGGTCAGAGCGAGGGATGAGTTCATGACGTCCGCCCCGATGAAGATCATGAAGATCATTGCCGAGCTCTCGGCGGTGGCGTAAAAACATTCCTTGAACTTGGGCCAGGTGATCTCGCGCTTGAGCAAAGCCGCCACAAATGTGGCCGCTGCGCCGACACCCGCGCCTTCAGTGGGCGTGAAATAGCCACCGTAAATGCCGCCAAAAACGATCATGAAAATCACCGCGATCGGCACGATGCCCATCATGTCTTTGAAGCTCATGGCGTCGCGGTTTTTGTCGACTTCAGGGGCTTGACCGGGGACCACACGGACATAGATGGCAATCGCGATCATGTAACCGCACATGGCAATGATGCCGGGCACCATGGCCGCGGCGAAGAGCTTGGCGATGTTTTGTTCAGCCAAGATGGCGTAAATCACCAAAGGCACGGATGGGGGAATCAAAATCCCCAAGGTTCCGCCCGCGGCCAAAGTGCCTGTTGACAAGCGACCGGAGTAACCATGTCGCTTCATCTCGGGCAGGGCCACACCCGTGATGGTGGCGGCTGTGGCCACCGAAGAGCCACAAATCGCGCCAAAAGCCGCACTGGCCAGCACGGCCGCCATGGCCAAGCCCCCTTTAAAGCGCCCCATGACGCTGGCCGCAAACTGGAACAGGGCCTTGCTGATGCCGCCTTGGGTGGCAAAGTGACCCATCAAAATGAACAGAGGGATGACCGACAAGTCGTAACTGGCAAAACGGGCAAAGGCCTGTGTATTCAAAAAGCTCGAATAAGCGCCCCAACCGGTTTGCATGATGTAGCCCGCGGTGCCTGCACCGAACATGGCCACTGCGATCGGCACGCGGACAGCCATCAGCACCAGCATGATGCCGAAAATCGTCAGCGTCAAAGAAATGGAGCTCATGCGTTCACCTCTTCGTCCGATGTTTCACCCATCACGGCCTGAGTCAATGCGATCAGAGCCGTCAAGATGAACGGCGGAATCATGGCCGCATAAACAATCCACTCGGGAAAGCCCAGCATCATGGTGCCCGATTGAGTTTCATAGGCGCTCAGGCCGCCCAGACCGGTGCGCCAGGACAGCAGCGCGAAGGTGGCGGCCATCATCAAGGCGCCTAATCGGTCGAGTTGTGCATTGGTGGCATCACTGGCTTTGGCCGTGAAAAAGTCCACGATGATGTTGCCGCGTTTGAGCTGGCACAGGGGCATGAACAGCGCAATCGCTGCGCCAGTGGCCACACCGGTCAATTCAAAATCACCCGTGATGGTGCTGCCAATGGTGTTGCGGCCAATCAGGCTGTAACAAGTCATGAGGGTGATGCCGGTCAACAGCAGGCCCGCCAAAATGGCGCACAGCCGAGACAAAGTGGTGAGTATTTTCAAAACAAGAACTCTCTGGTGAATGGAAACGCAGGGCGTAGCGCCCTCAGGGGCTGACTTTCATGGTCAAGCTGCCGATGCCAGTGACCTGACCGACCAAAGTGTCGCCAGGCACTACAGCCGCCACGCCCTCGGGGGTGCCGGAGTAAATCAGGTCGCCGGGCTGAAGCTCCCAAGCTGTGGACAAGTGCTCAATGGTCTCTGCAATGTTCCAGATCAGCTTGGAAATATGGCTGCGCTGTCGATCCGCGCCATTGACCTGCAAAGAGATTTCGGCGTTCATGATGTCACCTGCTTGGGCAGCGGGAGTAATGGCCCCGATCGGAGCCGAATGGTCAAAAGCCTTGCCAATGCACCAAGGGCGGCCTTGTTTTTTCATTTCGTTTTGCAAGTCGCGACGGGTCATGTCCAGCCCGACCGCATAGCCGTAAACATGCTCAAGGGCTTGCGCGGCCGGGATGTTGCGGCCCCCTTGCCCAATGGCCACCACCAATTCAATCTCGTGGTGGTAGTTCTGCGTCAAAGAAGGGTAGGGTAGGGCGCCGGTCTGGCCGTCTTCGACGACCACCAAGGCGTCTGCCGGCTTCAAGAAGAAAAAGGGCGGTTCCCGTCCGGTGAAACCCATTTCCTTGGCGTGTTCTTCGTAATTGCGGCCCACGCAATAGATGCGGCGCACTGGAAATCGCTCTGAAAGACCCCGAATCGGGACCGAAATGGGGGCTGGCGGCGTAAACAGGTAGCTCATGACATCCTTTCAATGCGGGCGCTTTAACAAGAGCCCGCATTGTAGAGGGGATGCCAGGCAGGGCCCGACTCAGTAAACTCCAGACATGTCAGACAGTTTTGATTTCGCCCAGGCCCCGGGCCATTTGATCCGCCGCGCCCAACAAATAGCCGTCTCGGTGTTTGCAGAACAAATGGCGGCCATGGACGTTACCCCTGTGCAATTTGCCATTTTGAATGCCTTGATGGACACACCCGGCATCGATCAAGTGACCCTGGCTGCACGCGTCGCCTTTGACGCCGCAACTTCAGGATCGGTGATCGGTCGACTCGAAAGTAAAGGTTGGGTGCGCCGCGAAGCCGATGACCATGATCGACGCCGTAAATTGCTGTGGCTGACCCCCCAAGGCGTTCAAGCCACACTGGAGATGAAGCCTCTGGTCACGCAGGTGCAAGCCGACATCCTGAGCGTGCTGGACGGTCAGGAGCAGCAGCAATTGCTGGCCTTGATGAATAAATTGGTCAAAGCCCACCAAGCCTGAATCCGGCGGCGGATTGATCCCGCTCACAAATTGTTTCGATTCTGGGACTGGCTCACTGACGCCAGGTTCATTTTGCAGGTCCGCGCAGGTACAGTCTGACTGCTTTTGCTGATTATCAATTCCAAGGAGGATCTCATGTCACACCCCACCCCACTCACGCACACCGTGCTCGCCTTGTGCGCCGTCGCCACTCTGATCACCGGCTGCGCCAATGCCACCAAAGAACAACAAGGCGCAGGCATTGGCGCGGGCGTGGGTGCACTGGCAGGCGTCTTGCTGGGCGATAGCCGCCAATCAGCGGCCATTGGCGCGGCCGTCGGCGCCTTAGGGGGTTACGTCTGGTCAAAGAACATGGAAGAAAAACGCATCGCCATGGAAAAAGCCACGGCTGGAACCGGTGTGATGGTGACCCAAACGGCAGATAACCAGCTCAAGCTGAACATCCCCAGTGATATTTCCTTTGACAGCGGTCGCTACAACATCAAGCCTAATTTACAACCTGTGCTGGACCAGTTTGCCCAAGGCCTGAATGGGCAACCCAACACCGAAGTGCGCATCGTGGGGCATACCGACAGCACAGGGTCAGACGCTGTGAACCAGCCCTTGTCGGTCAACCGAGCGCAAAGTGCACGTGATTATCTGGTGGCCAAGGGCGTCGATGCCCGCCGCATTACCACCCAAGGCCTTGGTGCCAAACAGCCGCTGGCCGACAATGGCACCGAAACTGGCCGGGCCAAAAACCGCCGCATCGAAATCTTCTTGGCTGAACGTCAGCCCGCCAAATCCTGATGCTTCAGGAGCTGGCGTTCAAGCAGACTTGAGCGCCAGCTCAAAATGTTCCACCACCGGTGGCACCGCAAAGAAGGGGCCCACAATCGCCCGCCATTCCACAAACAAGGGCGACTGGCGAAAGCCCACAGTGTGGTCCTCCAGCGTGTCCCAAAAAATTTGCAGCACGTAGCGCTCGGGGTTTTCAATACCGCGGTTGACCTTGGCTCCTTGAAAGCCTTGGGCCCGGCTGGCCACTGTGTTCAGGCCACGGGCCATGGCTTCTTCAAAAGCGGCCTGTTGGCCGGGGGCAATGCGGATATCGGCAAGTTCAAGAATCATTTCTAGCTCCTGGAATGCGAGGCGCTTCATCAAGAGGAACTATGATGAGCGGGCAACGGTCATGGACAATTCATCCATCAACTGCATGATTGTCACATCGAATATCGACAGATTTTGGATGTTCAGAGAAGTCCCTTCATGAGAATTTTTTCCATCACTGCCGGCCATGTGAGCGAATCAGCGCAATGGCCAGATCAACTGCCCGATCAAGGCTATTTGTGGATGGCTTTTTCCAGGCGCGAATTTGAAGTTCTGCAAATCGAAGTTCAGAGCATTCTGGAAAAACTCACCCAAACCACGGTGCTCGATTTGCACATGCAAGACCTGTTGAATAAGCAGCTGCCTTCGCATTTTGATTACACCTCCGACTACAACTTGCTGGTATTCAGGCGTTTGGCCACAGGTCAAAGCGAGTCCGACTTGTCTCGTCCCGGGGAAATCCTGCACCGTGCCAGTGAACGCGCTGGGCCGCCTGTCTTGCGTCGCATCGACACCAGTCCAGTGGCTTTTGTGGTGTTTGACCGTGTTCTGATGACCGTACATCCGGCCGATTGTGCTGTGCGCGAATCCTATGCGGCTCGCTTAATGCAAGCAGTGGACATGACGGCGCACCAAAAGCAAAGCCGCATCCCGACCAGTCCCGCTGATTTGATGCTGCGTATCGTCAGCCAGATGGTGGACGGCTATTTGAACCTGCGCCGTGAACTCACGCGCCAGCTGGACCACTGGCAAAGCGAGTTGATCAACCCCAACACCCGCTTCAACAATTGGCGCGCCCTGCTGGATGCGCGCTTGTCGCTGCATTACCTGGATGAAATTTGCGAAGACCAACGCGCCGCCATTCAGGACTGGACCGATGCCCTCAATGACCTGCCGATCACGGCCGATACCAACGCCCGTGCACTGGAGCTGTTGAAAGTGCGCAGCCGAGATGTGCTTGAACACATCGAGCGCGTAGTGCACCATGTGCAGCGGCTGGAACAAAGCACCGAAACGGCGGTGCAAATGCACTTCAATGCCCAAAGCAACCGTACCAACGACATCATGCGCACACTCACCGTGTTGACCGCGATCTTTTTGCCCTTGAATTTGATCACCGGTTTTTTCGGTATGAACTTTGAAAACTTCCCGGTGTTGCACACCGAGCAAGGGTTGTTCTGGACCGAGGTCGGCATGGCCGTGGTGGGCCTGGGCATGCCGATTTTCTTTTGGCGTAAACGCTACCTGGGCAGCAAAACCTGAAGGACTTCAGTACTTCTCCGGCACCATCATGTTCTGTGGGACGGGATGTCTGATGTAGTCAGGGTTGCGCACGCGTGCCGGCAACTGGACACCGTCATGCTCGATTTCGTGGTAATTGAAATGCCCCAGCAGGTGGTCGATGCAGTTCAGTCGAGCTTTCTTCTTATCCACCGCCTGCACCACCCACCAGGGTGCTTCAGGGTTGTGGGTGCGCTCAATCATGGTTTCTTTGGCGCGGGTGTAGTCCTCCCAGCGGCGGCGGCTCTCTAAGTCCATTGGGCTGAGCTTCCACTGCTTCAAAGGGTCATGGATACGCCCCAGAAACCGCGCATGCTGCTCGTCATCGGTGATCGAGAACCAATACTTGATCAGTGTCAGGCCGCTGCGCACCAGCATCTTTTCAAATTCGGGCACGGAGCGAAAGAACTCCTCGTACTCTTCGTCATTGCAAAAACCCATGACGCGCTCCACCCCCGCACGGTTGTACCAACTGCGGTCGAACAACACGATCTCGCCTGCGGCAGGCAGATGAGCGATGTAGCGTTGAAAGTACCACTGCGTCCGCTCCCGATCGTTCGGTGCAGGCAGGGCTGCCACGCGGCACACACGCGGGTTGAGCCGCTGGGTGATGCGTTTGATGACGCCCCCTTTGCCGGCGGCGTCGCGGCCTTCAAACAAGATCACGACCCGCTGTTTGGTGGCGACCACCCAGTCTTGCAGCTTGACCAATTCACCTTGCAAGCGCAGCAACTCGCGAAAGTAGTGCGCTCTGCTGGCAGCGCTGGATTCTGAAGATCCCGCGCCAGGGTCGGTCAGGCGGTCTTCAATCTCCATTTCAAATTCTTCGTCCAAAGTGTCGAGCAAGTCTTCACGCAGGCGTCGGATTTGGTCTTCGTCAATTGTGTGTTGGGTGTGTTTGTCCATGATGACCTCTTTTAATCATTTTCAGTGGCGAACATGACATCTTTGTGACGAAAGCATGTCAATTTGGCGTTGTATGTGTTTCATCAATACGTCATGAATGTGCCATGTTCACGTCACGGTATTTCACGATCATCGCTTCAGAACCTGATGCAGGGCCTGCTTAGAAACGATGGAATACCGAAGGAGCACTCGATGAAAGAAATCCCAACACCCACCATTTCCTTGTTGCCCGCTTTGCTGCCACGAGGGGGCAGTCATCCTGTTGGTGGAACAACGTCTTCGCAGCAGCCTGCAAAAGTGGAGCGGGGTGGCATCCGGGTTTCCTGGGCAAAGCATGAGGACGAAGTTCGCGAAGCCCAACAACTGAGGTACAGCGTGTTCGCTGGCGAAATGGGTGCGCAGTTGACCACCACCCTGCCGGGCCACGACATCGATCTGTTTGATGATTATTGCGAGCACTTGCTGGTGCGAGATGAACTGTCGAACCAAGTGATTGGCACCTACCGCGTGCTGACCCCCGCCCAGGCCCAACGCGCGGGAGGTACTTACAGCGATACTGAATTCGATCTGACACGCCTGCGAAGCATCCGCGAGCGCATGGTGGAATTGGGCCGCAGCTGTATGCACCCCGATCACCGTCACGGCGGTGTGGTATTGGCTCTGTGGGGCGCTTTGTTTGAGTTCATGACTCGCAATCAGCTGGACACCATGATCGGCTGTGCCAGCATCCCCATGTTGCACAACGGCATGGTCTCTGGCGATGTGGCGGCCAGTATTTGGTCGCAGGTCAGCCGCACCCACATGGCCTCCATCGAATACCATGTTCGTCCCCGTCTGCCTCTGCCTGTGGAGCAGCTCAACAGTCAATTGAATGTCGAGCCCCCTGCCTTGATCAAAGGCTACTTGCGCTTGGGTGCGAAAGTCTTGGGGGCACCAGCTTGGGATCCGGATTTCAACTCAGCCGACCTGCCGATGATGATGCGCATGGACGATGTCCCTGCCCGCTATCGCAAACATTTCAACGGGGTTTGAACATGGCTCCTACCACCATGGGGTTTTACAGCGAGGCCAAACCCTCGGTGGCCACCAGTTATGCGCAGATCCTGCAGCAAACGGCCACAGAGCCGACCGATGAACTTCACGATGAAGAAGGTGGCAAGCATTTCCGTGCCATCTTCATCTCGGACCTGCATTTGGGCACCCCCGGTTGCCAGGCCGACGCCTTGCTGGAGTTTTTGAGGACCCACTCATCCGATACCCTGTATTTGGTGGGAGACATCATCGACGGCTGGCAATTGCGCCGTCGCTGGTACTGGCCGCAAGCCCACAACGATGTGGTGCAAAAACTCCTGCGCCGCGCCCGCAAAGGTTGCAAGGTGGTGTTTGTACCGGGCAATCACGACGAGTTTGCCCGTGGCTTCATTGGTCATTCCTTTGGGGGCATCCAGGTGGTCAAAGAGGCGGTGCACACCACCGCCACCGGTCAAAAACTGTGGGTCATCCATGGCGACTATTTCGACGGGGTGATCCAGTTGGCCAAGTGGCTGGCTTATCTGGGTGACTACATGTACGAGTTGACCCTCAAACTCAACCGGTATTTGAACCATCTGCGGGCCAAATTCGGTTTGCCCTATTGGTCCCTGTCGGCCTTTCTCAAGCTCAAGGTCAAAAAAGCGGTGAGTTTCATCAATGACTTTGAAGTGGCTGTGGCTTCTCAAGCGGCCAAACATGGCTTCAATGGGGTGGTGTGCGGGCATATTCACCACGCAGAGATCCGCAATATCAATGGCATTTTGTATTGCAACGACGGCGATTGGGTGGAGAGTCTGACCACTTTAGTGGAGCATCAAGACGGTCGTCTGGAAATCCTGAGTTTTGATGAAGTCAACCAAATGCGCCTGAACAGTCATCCTATGGAAGCGGTCTTGAATTGATGTGAATCAAGCGTGGTCAGGCGGATTTCATCAAACTGTCATGAATTCGACATCAAATGCCAAGGTGGGCAATTGCCTAATGTGTCTATTGGATGGAGACAACGAGAGCCATGACCCCTGATAAATCTTCCCCGTCGAAGAAAGAAATTGAGCCCAAAGTGGCTTTGCTGGACAGAGACGCCAGTATTCTGGAATTCAATTTGCGGGTCCTGGATTGGGCCAAGCGCAATGAAGTCCCTTTGCTCGAGCGTTTGCGTTATCTGTGCATTGTTTCGTCCAATTTGGACGAATTCTTTGAAGTCCGGGCCATGCTGCACTTAGATGCCTTCAACAGTAAGGACCACAGCGGCCTCTACACCAGCCAGACCTTCAAGTCCAACTATCAAAAAGCAGCCGATCTGGTGGCGGACCAATACCGCTTGTATAACGATACTTTGTTGCCGGCTCTGCGCAAAGCGTCCATTCAACTGTTGTCGCACGGCGAGCGCAATGCAGCCCAAAAGAAATGGGTGCAAGATTACTTTGTTCGTGAAGTCAAACCCTTGCTGGTGCCCGTCGGCTTGGACCCCGCCCATCCCTTTCCGCAGGTGGCTACCAAGTCCTTGAACTTCATTGTGCAATTGGGTGGCAAAGACGTGTATGGCCGTCACAACGATATTGCTATCGTCAAAGTGCCTCGGGTCTTGCCGCGCTTGATTCGTTTGCCCGACAAGCTGTCAGGCAACGGCAGCACCTTTGTATTGCTCTCCAGCGTGATCCGTGCCCATTTGGCAGATTTATTCCCTGGTCGGGAGATGGGGCAATTTTCGCAATTCCGCGTGACTCGCAATTCTGAATTGGCGGTGGATGAAGACGATGTGGAAAACCTGCGTACCGCTTTGCGCCAAGGCTTGCAGCATCGCCAGTACGGCCAGCCGGTTCGTTTGGAGGTGTCAGACAGCTGCACCGAACATTTGAACGACTTTTTGCTCAAGCAGTTCAAATTGCCCAAAGCGGCATTGTTCCGTGTGGCTGGGCCTGTCAACTTGGTTCGTCTAAGTCAATTGATCGATTTGGTCAATGAACCTTCATTGATGTTCGCCCCCTATCAGGCCGGCTATCCCAAGCAACTGGAGAAGGGCGCATCGATTTTTGCGCGTATGAAAAAAGGCGATGTGCTGATCCATCAGCCTTTCGAAAGCTATGAGGGCGTATTGGATTTTTTACGCGAGGCCGTGCGTGACCCGCATGTGCTGGCCATCAAGCAAACCATTTACCGCATTGGCAATGACACGGTCATGCTCGACCTCTTGCGCGAAGCCGTTCGCCGCGGCAAGGAAGTGACCGCGGTGGTCGAGCTCAAAGCGCGTTTTGACGAGGAAGCCAACATCAATGTGGCCGAGCAACTCGAGTCGGTGGGGGCGCAGGTGGTTTATGGCGTGGTGGGCTTAAAGACCCACGCCAAGATGTTGTTGGTGACACGACGGGAGGGCAAGCTGCTCAAGAAGTATGGCCACCTCTCGACGGGCAATTACAACCCGCGCACGGCCAAGTTGTACACCGACATCAGCTACCTGACGTGCGACGCCAAATTGACCGCCGACATGGAGCATGTCTTCATGCATTTGGCCAGCCAAAGCCGCTTGGGCCGAATGAACAAATTGTGGGTGGCGCCGTTTTATTTGCAGCGCAAAATCATTGCGCAAGTGGATGCAGTCGGTGCAGCGGCCCTGAAGGGCCAGGCGGCCAAGATCATGGTCAAAATGAATGCCCTGACCGATGCCGAATTGATTCATGCCTTGATCCGCGCTGGCCAGGCAGGTGCTCAAATTGACTTGATCGTGCGCGGTGCCTGCATGCTGCCAGCCCAAGTGCAGGGCCTGACCGACAACATCCGCGTACGCTCCGTGGTGGGCCGGTTTTTGGAGCACACAAGGGTTTTTTACTTCGCCATCGGCGAGCAAGAGCAGTTGTATTTGTCGAGTGCAGACTGGATGAACCGCAATATGCTGCGCCGCATTGAATTGGCCTGGCCCGTGGAAGACCCGGTGCTGCGTCAGCGGGTGATCGATGAATGTTTGACCGCCTATTTGCAAGACGGTCGGAATGCCTGGTGCATGTTGGAAGATGGCCAGTACCAGAAAGTCGACAAAAAGGGCCGCTATGTGCGCAGTGCACAAGCCCAATGGATGGCGCGTTATTCAGCGGCCAACACCCACAGAAAGTAGCAATCGCAGGAAACACATATGGACCTCCTTTTTTGGCGCCACGCGGAAGCCTTTGACCCATTGGAGGGTCAAGACGACTTGAGCCGAACCTTGACACCCCGAGGCGAAAAACAAGCGAAGCGAATGGGTCTGTGGCTGGACCGCCAATTGCCAGAGGGCGCCAAAATCTTGGTCAGTCCTGCTCAGCGCACGGTGCAAACTGCATTGGCGCTGGAACGCAAATACAAAATCCGCCCCGAGTTGGCCCCAGATGCCGAGCCCGACCAAGTGTTGCTGGTCGCCGGATGGCCGGATGCTAAATCTCCCGCGGTGGTGGTGGGGCACCAGCCGACCCTGGGCCGCATCATTGCGGCCCTGTTGGGTCTATCGGTTCAGGACTGCACCGTGCGCAAAGGATCGGTCTGGTGGTTGCGCAGCCGTTTGCGCGACGGTGTGCAGCAAACCGTGGTGGTGACGGTGCAAAACCCTGATTTGATGTAGCGCTCAGCTGCGAACGGGGCGGCCTGTTTTCAAGGCTGGAACTTGGGCCATGACGGCTGCCAATTGTTTGTCGTCCATGGCGGTCAAGGCCATGATGCCCGCGCGGATCAATTCGCTCTTTTTCGCATGACGCTTGAGGCCGGTGGCACGCTGCTTGAGCAGGTCAATGGCCGCGTATTCGTCTTTGGGCATAGTGAAGCTGTCTCGCACCAGCTTGGGCTTTTTGGGCGACTTGACTTTGTCGGCCGCAGGTGCGGCTGGCGCCGTAGTCACGACTTTGGTTTTTGCCATTGGGGCTTTGGTCACTGCTTTTTTAACCGCTGCGCGCTTGGCTGCTGGCTTGGGTGCTGTAGTTTGGGCTAAGGGGCGTTTGCGCGCGGCGGTGCTTGTGCGTGCACGAGTGGATTTGGCGGGGGATTTGACAGCAGTGACCAAGAGGTTCTCCTTTGTTAACGGTGTATACAGTTTATACCGTTTCAAGGCTGCGGGCAAATCGGGTGCTTACATGCTGTTGTAGGCCACTGACCAGGCGGTTTTTTGCCAGGCGATGCACTCTTCGTGCAACAGATGCGCCGACTGCGGCCATTGCGTGGCCCAGCCCTTTCGGGTGGTGATGGTGAAGCCTTTTTCAGTGCCTTCGTAAAGACTCAATTCAAAGCCTTTCATATCCGGGTCACGCCGTGCATGACACAAAATCACAGCCAAACGCAAGGCGAACAGTTGATGGACGAAGCCAGCGTCGTTCAGTTGCGTATCGAGTTTACGCAGTTTGCCGCGGTGGCCCAGCACCAATTGACTCAGGCGATGCAACTCGGGCATTGAAAAGCCGGGCAGATCGGCGTTGTCCAAAATGTAGGCGCCGTGCTTGTGATAGTCCGAATGCGAAATGTGCGATCCCACTTCATGCAGTCTGGCGGCCCAGCCCAGTTTGCGTTGCAAACGTTCCTGATCCACCGCCGCCTCTGAATGCGACTCGGCCAAAGCGGGAGGGGGGATTTTTTTGAACAACTGTGTTGCGGTTTGGCTGACGCGTTGGGCTTGTGCTTCTTCAATGCCAAAGCGCTTGGACAACCAATCGACCATGGACTCGCGGATGTCTGCATGCTCGTCGCGGTCCAGCAAATCATAGAGCGCGCCTTGCCTCAAGGCGCCTTGGGCAGCTCGTAGCTCTTGAATGTCCAGCAATTCAAACAAAGCGCACAAAATGGCCAGGCCGCCACCGATCACTGGGCGACGGTCTTCCTTGATGCCGTCCAACTTGAGGTTGTCGACATGGACAGCTTTGATGAGTTTGTCTTTGAGCCAATGCAGGCCTTCCCGATTGATTAAACCAGCGGGCCAACCCGCGGCTTCAAGCACATCAACCACCGCACCGATCGTACCCGAAGAGCCATAGGCCACATCCCAGTCTTTGC
Organism: Comamonadaceae bacterium; assembly: GCA_947454355.1. Taxonomy (GTDB): domain Bacteria; phylum Pseudomonadota; class Gammaproteobacteria; order Burkholderiales; family Burkholderiaceae_C; genus Limnohabitans_A. Next base: position 8,463 of record CANGKR010000024.1, on the reverse strand, counting down.
GTCGATAGGTGTTGAGAACTTCGTCCAGAATGGCCGTGGCAGCCACCTCGGCCATCTCAAAGGCTGAAGAGGTGAATTGCCCTTCAGAAAAATACTTCATCGACCAGGCCACACTGCCCACACGGTAAGACTCCAGGGTTTTGGCCTGATACCCTTGACCCAAGATCAACTCGGTTGAGCGCCCGCCAATGTCAATCACCAAGCGTCGCTCGGTGGATTGCGGCAACAGATGCGAAACGCCCGCATAGATCAATCGGGCTTCTTCACGCCCGGGAATGATCTCGATCGGAAATCCCAAAATCTGCTGGGCTTTGTTCAAGAACTCATCGCGGTTACGCGCTTCGCGCAGGGTTTGGGTGGCCACCGCCCGCACCTGGTTGGGCTTAAAGCCGGCAATGCGCTCAGCAAAGCGGGCCAGGCAGTCCCAGCCCCTTTGCATGGCCACATCAGACAAGTTGCGCTCACTGTCCAAACCATTGCCTTGGCGAACGGTTTCTTTGAGGTATTCGACCCGGCGGATTTGCCCATGGTCCAGATGACCAATCTCCAGGCGAAAGCTGTTGGACCCCAAGTCCACAGCCGCCAATAATTGTCCGTTTTTCATGCCAATTTGCCAGATACCAAGTTTGAACGCGAGAAAGTGCACAATTTTGTGACTTTTTCATTGCATTTTGATGACGGGTAGAAAAAAATAAGCGCTTGCTGGGGAGTTTCGTGACTTCTTGAATATGACATCAAATTGTCATAATCAGACGATAAAGTTCGTGTCATGTTCAAAATCAATTGAACAGTGTTCACCAACCTCATCAAGGACTTTCCATGTTGAAAATGAAATCTTGGATCGCTGCATTGGGCCTGACCTTTGTGGCCGCCAGCGCTTTTGCTTCTGAAATCACCGGCGCAGGCGCTACTTTTCCTTATCCGATTTACGCCAAGTGGGCCGAGGCTTACAAAGCGAAATCCGGTGTGAACATGAACTATCAGTCGATCGGTTCTTCGGGGGGCATCAAGCAAATCAAAGCCAAAACTGTGGACTTTGGTGCGACAGACAACCCCGTGGGCTTCGATGATCTCGAAAAAGACGGCATGGTCCAGTTCCCGGCCATCATTGGTGGCATCGTGGCGGTGGTCAACATCGAGGGCCTCAAGCCCGGCCAACTCAAGTTGACCGGTGAATTGCTGGCCGAGTTGTTCTCCGGTGGCGTGGCCAACTGGAACGACAAGCGCATTGCCGACCTGAACCCCGGTGTCAAATTGCCTGACGCTCCCGTGACTGTGGTTCACCGTGCCGACGGCTCGGGCACCACTGCGGTGTTTACCGACTACCTGGCCAAAGTCAATGCCAAATGGAAAGAGACCGTGGGTGCAGGCGCTGCCGTCAAGTGGCCTGCCGCTTCGTCGGTGGGTGGCAAGGGCAACGAAGGCGTTTCTGCCAACGTGTCCCGCGTCAAAAACTCCATCGGTTATGTGGAATATGCCTACGCCAAGAAAAACAACATGAGCCACGTCAGCCTGCGCAATGCGGCAGGTCAGTATGTGCAGCCTGATGACGAAACCTTTGCAGCAGCTTCGGCAGGTACCGACTGGTCCAAAATCCCAGGCATGGGCACTTTCTTGACGAACGCTCCAGGTGCCAAGTCTTGGCCCATCACGGCGGCTTCTTTCATCTTGGTCTACAAAGATCCAGCCAACAAAGCCAACGCTGCTGAAGTCTTGAAGTTCTTTGACTTCGCTTTCAAAGAAGGCAAGAAGATGGCTGCTGACCTGGAATACGTGCCAATGCCTGACGCCACCACAGACTTCATCCGCAAGAACGTGTGGAACAAAGTCAACGTCAAGTAAACCTTGCATCCCTAAACCCCAGATATTTCGTCTGGGGTTTTTGATTCTTCAGGATATTCATGGCCACGCTTGATCAGACCGACGACATGGCGCTTCACCGCCAAAAAGTGATTCGCACCCAGCGCATCCAAGATTTTGCATTTGAAAAAATCTCCATGACCTTCGCCATGACCACCTTGGTCGTGCTGCTGGGGATCATTGGCTCTTTGGTGGTCAGTGCTTGGCCCGCTTTGAAAGAGTTTGGTTTTCCATTTTTCTACACCATCGAGTGGGACATCATCAATTCCAAATTCGGTGGCCTGATCGCCATTTTTGGTACGGTGGTGACCGCAACGATTGCGATCTTGATCGCTTTGCCCTTAAGCTTTGGCATTGCGGTGTTTCTGACCGAAACCTGCCCCATGCCTTTGCGTCGGCCCCTGGGTACGGCCATTGAGCTGTTGGCTGCAGTGCCTTCCATCATTTACGGCATGTTTGGCTTGTTTGTTTTTGCACCGCTGTTTGCCGAATACATCCAGCCCGCCATTGCCGCGACCTTGGGTCAAGTCCCTGGCTTGGGCTTTTTGTTCACAGGTGCTTTCAACGGCATTGGTATTTTGGCCGCCGGTTTGATCCTGGCCATGATGATCTTGCCTTTCATCGCTTCGGTGATGCGCGATGTGTTCGAGATCGTGCCCCCCATCCTCAAAGAGTCGGCCTACGGTTTGGGCTGCACCACCTGGGAAGTCGTGACCAACATCGTTTTGCCCTATACCAAGACCGGTGTGGTCGGTGGAGTGATGCTGGGCTTGGGCCGCGCTTTGGGCGAGACCATGGCGGTGACTTTCGTCATCGGCAATGCGCACAAATTGTCTCCATCCTTGTTCTCGCCTGGCAACTCGATCGCCTCCACCTTGGCCAATGAATTTGGTGAGGCGGAACCGGGTTTGCATTACTCGTCTTTGTTCGCCTTGGGCTTGGCCCTGTTCATCATCACCTTGATCGTGTTGTCGCTCGCCAAGTGGATGCTGCTGAGCGCTGAAGCCAAGAAAGGCATGAAATCATGAATGCGCAAGCCCAATTTGATGCGGCTATTTACCGCAGCCGGAAACTCAAAAGCCGCATCGGCATCACCCTGTCCACGGTCGCCATGGGTTTGGGTCTGGTGTTCTTGCTTTGGATTCTGTGCATCTTGCTCTTTAAAGGATTCTCGGCGCTGGATGTGGCGATGTTCACTCACAGCACACCGGCTCCGGGCTCAGAGGGTGGCGGTTTGCTCAATGCCATTGTCGGCAGCTTGATGATTGTGGGCTCTTGCACCTTGATCAGCACCCCCGTGGGCGTGATGGCTGCAATTTACTTGTCTGAATACGGCGACCGCAGCAAATTTGCATCGGTCACCCGTTTCGTCAATGACATCATGCTGTCAGCCCCTTCCATCGTGGTGGGCTTGTTTATTTACGCCATTGTGGTGGTCAATGCCAAACACTTTTCTGGCTGGGCGGGCACTTTGGCCTTGGCGTTGATCGCCATTCCGGTGGTGGTTCGCAACACTGAAAACATGCTCAAGCTTGTACCTGTGAGCTTGCGCGAAGCTGCTTTTGCCTTGGGTGCACCCAAGTGGAAGGTGTCGACCACTGTGGTCCTCAAAGCAGCACGCAGCGGCGTGATGACCGGATTGCTCTTGTCCTTGGCTCGCGTCAGTGGCGAGACGGCGCCTTTGTTGTTCACCGCTTTGAACAACCAGTTTTACTCCACCAACATGAACGCGCCCATGGCCAATTTGCCGGTCGTGATTTACCAATTTGCCATGAGCCCCTATGAAAACTGGGTCAACCTGGCCTGGGGCGGTGCTTTGCTGATCACCATGACCGTGTTAGGCCTGAACATCTTGGCTCGCGTTGTCTTCAAAGAGAAAGTTGCAGTTTGAACATGAACACATCTAATTCCCCGGCAGAAGCCAAAAATGTATTGGAAATTCGCAATCTGAATTTCTACTACGGTGCCTTCCAGGGCTTGAAGAATGTCAACCTGGACATCAAAGCCAACACCGTCACTGCTTTCATTGGCCCTTCGGGTTGCGGCAAGTCCACCTTGTTGCGTACGCTGAACCGCATGTACGACCTGTACCCCGGTCAACGCGCAGAAGGCGAGATCAACTTCAATGGCGAGAACATCCTCAATCCCAAGCAAGACTTGAACTTGCTACGTTCGCGCATTGGCATGGTGTTCCAAAAGCCCACACCTTTCCCGATGTCGATTTACGACAACATCGCCTTTGGTGTGCGTTTGTATGAAAACCTTTCCAGCAGCGACATGGACGACCGGGTGGAATGGGCATTGCAAAAAGCAGCCATCTGGAACGAGGTCAAGTCCAAGCTCAATCAAAGCGGCTTGTCTTTGTCTGGCGGTCAGCAACAGCGTTTATGCATTGCACGCGGTATTGCCGTAAAGCCTTCGGTGTTGTTGCTCGACGAGCCCACATCGGCGCTGGACCCGATCTCCACAGGCAAGGTAGAAGAATTGGTGCACACCCTCAAGAGCGAGTACACCGTGGTCATCGTGACGCACAACATGCAGCAGGCCGCTCGGGTTTCAGACTTTACAGCCTATATGTACTTGGGTGAGTTGATCGAATATGGCCAAACAGAAGCTATCTTCATGAAGCCCACCCGTCAGGAAACTGAAGATTACATCACCGGCCGCTTCGGCTGATCAGAAAGAGCCTTATGGAAAAACACATTTCAAGCCAGTTTGATGTCGAGTTGACCGGCGTCTCCAGCCGCGTGTTGGAACTGGGCGGTTTGGTTGAGTCACAAATTCGCCACGCAGTTTTTGCTTTGTCTCAGTTCAGTACTGAGGTTGCGGAGCAAGTCATCGCCACCGAAGCCCAGGTCAATGCCATGGAAGTGGAAATCGACCGCGACCTGTCCTCCATCATTGCGCGCCGCCAGCCTACTGCGATTGACTTACGATTGTTGATGGCCATCTCCAAAACCACGGCCAATTTGGAGCGAGCAGGTGACGAGTCCGAAAAAATCGCACGCATGGTCAAGGCCATTGTGGCCAGCGGTGCGGCGCGTTCCTTGCCTGCATCAGAGTTGCGTGTGGCTGCAGACCTGGCCTCGGGTTTGCTGCGCAAGGCGCTGGACGCCTTTGCCCGCCTGGACGTGACGGCTGCCATCAGCATCTTGAAAGAAGACGATTTGATCGACGCCGAGTTTGATGGCTTTGTGCGAAAACTCGTGACCTACATGATGGAAGATCCTCGCACGATCTCTGCCAGCCTGGATCTGTTGTTCATCGCCAAAGCCATCGAGCGCATTGGTGACCATGCTAAAAACATTGCCGAATTCATCATCTACGTGGTGAAGGGTGCGGATGTCCGCCATACCGCATTGTCTGAAATTGAAACTTTCGTGAAATGAAAACACTGCCCCGCATTTTGATTGTGGAAGATGAACCGGCGATCGCCGAGTTGATCGCGGTCAATCTCCGGCACAACGGCTTTCAGCCCATTTGGGCCATGGACGGTGAGACCGCTCAGCGAGAACTCGACGACGTGTTGCCTGATGTCATCTTGCTGGACTGGATGTTGCCTGGGGAAAGCGGTTTGACTCTGGCGCGTAAATGGCGAGCCACCGCACGGTTGAAATCCGTGCCTATCTTGATGCTCACCGCCCGTGGTGATGAGCCCGACCGTGTGGCAGGCCTGGATGCGGGTGCAGACGACTACATCGTCAAACCCTTTTCGACCAAAGAACTCCTGGCTCGCATCCGTGCAGTGTTGCGCAGGCGTGCCCCCGAACAAGCCGGTGGTGCAGTGCGGGTAGGGGACTTGGTGCTGGATGCAGACACCCACCGCGTGAGCTTTCAAAACCAGTTGCTCAAAATCGGGCCCACCGAATTCAAGCTTCTGCAGTACATGATGAACCACGTCGAGCGTGTGCACAGTCGCGGTCAGTTACTGGACCGTGTTTGGGGTGACCATGTGTTCATAGAAGAGCGTACGGTCGACGTGCATGTTAAACGCCTGCGCGAATCCCTGGGTGAGGCTGGCAACATGGTGGAAACCGTGCGGGGAGCTGGCTACCGTGTGACCAGTTCTCCTTTGATGCCCGCCCAATTGAAATCCGCTTGATTGCCCATTTCGAGACTTTGATTTCGGATATCCTCAGGCGATGATTCCCCGCTTATTGTTGGCACTGTTGGTTTTATTGGTAGTCGCTGCATGCGGATTTGCGTTGGGAGGATTTACCGGCGTTTTGCTGGCCACCAATGGCGCTTTGGTGGCCATGTTGCTGCAAGATGTTTCCCGGGGGCAGCAACTCGAGCGCTGGTTGCGCAAAGGCGATCCGAAGGCCGACTCTGACTTGACTGGCATGTGGGGCGAATTCGTGGCTCGAATTCGCCGTGGCTACAAAACGCGCGATCAATTGGCCGAGCAGCATCAACATCGCTTGAAAGAGTTTTTAGAAGCCATCCAGGCATCACCCAATGGTGTGTTGCTGCTCGATGAAGACGGCCGTATTGAATGGTGCAACCAAACCGCCGCATTGCATTTGGGTTTGGATGCTTCCAGAGACAGGGGGCAACACATTGTGAATCTGGTGCGCAACCCTGCATTCACTCGATATGTGTCGCAGGGTGACTACAAATCCGATGTGATCATGGAAGGCCGTTCCAACTCGCTTTCACAATTGCTCAAATTGCAGGTTCAGTTGCATGCTTATGGTGATCAGAAAAAATTACTTTTGACTCGCGATGTCACCGCTCGGGCGCAAGCGGACCAGATGCGCCGTGATTTTGTGGCCAACGTTTCTCATGAGATTCGCACCCCTTTGACAGTGTTGGCGGGCTTTGTGGAGACCTTGCAATCGCTTCCCCTGGCACCCGATGAGCAACATAAATATCTTGATTTGATGGCCATCCAGGCCAGTCGGATGCAGGGCTTGGTGAGCGATCTGCTGACCTTATCGCAACTGGAGGGCAGCCCACCCCCACCCGTGACCGAGCTTGTGGATCTCAAACCGTTGATGGCTCAGGTCAAGTCCGACGCCTTGGCGCTCTCCGCATTGCAGGGCAAAGACGGACAATCGATGCACAGCCTTGCGTTTCAGATGCCTGACCATTTACACATCGCAGGTTCACGTGCTGAGATTCACAGCGCGGTCTCTAACTTGGTGAACAACGCGGTTCGTTACACCCCTGCGGGTGGGCATATCGAAGTCACATGGGTCTTGACGCCAGAAGGGCAGGCCTTGTTCTCAGTGACTGATGATGGTGTTGGCATTGCTGCGGAACACTTGCCGCGTCTGTCTGAGCGGTTTTATCGTGTAGACCGCAGTCGTTCGCGCGAGTCAGGTGGGACGGGCTTGGGCTTGGCGATCACCAAACACATTGCGCAACGTCATGGCGGCACATTCCAAGTCCACAGTGAAGTGGGTGTCGGTTCCTGTTTTTCGTTGACCATTCCTGAAAATCGGATCAAGTGCGTGACACCTGACACGCGGGACGTTGTTCTTGAAGACTCACACCATTGACATCTGGTGATTGTGGGCGTCTGTAACTTCCAAGTTTGACGTGTTCATTGATTGAATTAACTTTACGCACTTTTTCAGTTTGTGCCGATTCAGACCCACAACCTGTACAGATCTTTTCATTTTCTGTCTTGAAGGCAGCAACAACCAATTTCCGTTGTGATTTGAAAAATTGAGTGGACTGCTCTTCAAATGATGGGCTCATGGTGTGCTCTTGCGCTAAAAAATTGTGTAGCAATCAATACAGACAGCACCTTGATTGTTTACTGTTCAGATGACAAAGTGATTTCTGTGTAATGTCATTTTGAATTTGTATGTAATCAATTTTTCACACAAGCTCGTTATATTGAAGTCATCGACTTGGCGCATGGCTTTTTTGGCCGCCACCCTTTTGCATGGCCCACTTCAAACGTACATCCGCCCTGATTTTGTGGGTGTTGGCAGCACTCAGTCTGTCTGCCTGTTCAGTTCGACAACAACTGGTTCGCCATGCGGCCGATGAGTGGACGCAGTCATCTGTTGAAGAAGAAGACATCGGTCTGGCCCGTGAGGCGAGTGCTTTTTATCTCAAACTGTCCGAGTCGCTGTTGCGCGCAGCACCAGACCATGTGGCTTTGGCCGAAACTGTGACCAGTGGCTTGACCCAATATGCCTATGCGTTCTTGGTCAATGAGGCAGACCGCATTGAATCCACCCAATTGCAGCAAGCTCAAAGTTTGCGTGAACGTGCCGCACGCATGTATGCCCGTGCGCGCCAGCAGGGCTGGGCGACCTTGTTACTGCACCATCCTGACTGGTCTCAGCAGTTGAATGCCTTGAGCGAACGTGCCGCCTTGAAGATTCGCCCCGAAGAAGTGGGCTTGGTTTACTGGACTGCAGCTGCTTGGGGCGGTCAGATTTCCATGTCTAAAGACTCACCCGATGTGGTGGCCGACCTGCCGCTGGTGGTTGCCTTGGCCACTCAAGCCTGGCAAGTTGAGCCAAACCATGGCGATGGAGCCTTGGCCAGTTTGATGGGCACCTTGGAGATGGCCCGTCCGGGTGGCTCCAGCGCCCGCGCTTTGGCTTATTGGGACCAATCCATCACCATCAGCAAGGGACT
>CANGKR010000023.1 GCA_947454355.1 Comamonadaceae bacterium | reverse complement strand
TGAAGTCAGGTCACGATTGGACCGAAAACTATTACTTGCCCTTGAACGTGACCACCGAGTTGTATTACGGTCTGGACGCGCAAGACGTGGTGCTGCGTCAGGGCTTCGAGCGCGAGCCCGGTTCGGCCTACGAATACAGCAGCGGCTCCACCCAGTTGCTCGGCGTGTTTCTCAAGCGGGCGCTGGCCGCCAAAGCGCCAGGCTTGACGATCAGTGAACACCTATCGCGCAGTTTGTGGAAGCCCCTGGGCATGTCGCATGACGCGATCTACACCCTGGATCGCCCCGAAGCCGAAGGCGGCATGGAGCGCACGTATTGCTGTATTTTCGCGACCGCCAAGGACTACGCACGCATCGGCCAATTGCTGCTGCAAGACGGTCAATGGCAGGGCAAGCCCTTGCTCGACAAAGCCTTCGTCGAGCGCATTCGCCAGCCCGACCTGGTGCCTTTCTACGGCCACTCGCTGTGGATGGACTGGCAATACAAGCACCCGTTTTATTCACTGCAAGGCCACCAAGGTCAATATGTGATCGTGGTGCCGTCCAAACAGTTGGTGGTGGTGCGTGTCGGCCAGTTCCGCAATAAAAAGGACAAGGGCCCCAACGGCGCGATTCCGGCCGAGGTCTACCGCTTCGTTGATCAGGCCGTGGCCTTGGTGGAATGAACCATTCCCGCAAGTGACTGGCCACATTCGTTGCCGATGCTAGGATGAATTTTTAACAGGATATTTCGCATGCAGCACAGCAAAGAATTCGACATCGTGGTGCACGGTGCCACGGGTTTCACAGGTCGTTTGGTGATCGAGTATTTGCTCACCCACAGCAATGGCTTGCGCTGGGCCATGGGCGGGCGCAGTGCCAGCAAACTGGCCGCGGTACGAGACGAAGTGGGCGCCCCGGCTGACACACCTTTGGTGGTGATCGACAGCGATGACGCGGCCAGCCTGCAGGCCTTGATGGCTCGCACCCGTTTGGTGTTGACCACCGTCGGGCCTTACCAGTTGTACGGCAGCGGTTTGGTCAAAGCCTGTGCCGAGGCTGGCGTAGATTATGTGGACCTGTGCGGCGAGCCCGCATGGATGCGCCAGATGATCGACGCCCACCAAGCCGCAGCGCAAGCCAGCGGCGCACGGATTGTGTTCTCGTGTGGCTTTGACTCGATTCCTTTTGATTTGGGTATGTTGATGCTGCAAGGCGAGATGCAGCAACGCTTTGGCTCGCCCGCTTCGCGCGTGCGGGGCCGTGTGCGCAAGATGAAGGGTACTTTTTCGGGCGGCACAGCGGCCAGCTTCAAGGCCACCATGGCGGCCGCGGCCAGTCAGCCCGGTGTGCTCGATTTGCTTAAAAACCCGTTTTCTTTGACGCCCGGCTTTACCGGACCTGCGCAGCCCACTGCCCACAAGCCCATGGTCGATGAAGTGCTGGACATGTGGGTAGCCCCCTTTGTGATGGCAACCATCAACACCCGCAATGTGCATCGATCGAACTTTCTGCTCCAGCATGCTTGGGGCGCCGACTTGGTGTACGACGAAATGGTCATCACCGGCCCGGGCGACAAAGGTCAAGCCGTGGCTCAAGCGATCGCCGCTGACAAAAGCATGAGCGGCGCTGATGTGCTCCAACCCGGCGAAGGCCCTTCGCGTGCTGAGCGCGATGCCGGCTCTTATGACGTCTTGTTCATCGGCCACAACCCTGCGGGCCAGACCTGCCGTGTGAGTGTGCAAGGTGACCGCGACCCGGGTTATGGCAGCACCTCCAAAATGATCAGCCAAGCCGCCATCTGCTTGCTCCAAGATGTCCATACACCTGGCGGCATCTGGACTCCAGCAGCCAGCATGGGTCAAAAACTGATCGATCGTTTGCAAGCCCATGCAGGCTTGACCTTCCGCGTGGAATAAGGAGTTTTCATGTCCAAAGTGTGTCTGGTGATTGGTGCGGGTGATGCCACGGGCGGTGCGGTCGCACGCCGTTTTGCGCGAGAGGGCTACACCGTGTGCGTTACGCGCCGCAGCCTGGACAAACTCGAACCCCTGCTGGCGCAGATTCGCCAAGCGGGCGGCGTGGCCCACGGCTTTGGCTCGGATGCTCGCAAAGAAGAAGACGTGATCGCGCTGGTCGAGCACATCGAGTCGACCCTTGGGCCCATCGAAGTGATGGTGTTCAACATTGGTGCCAACTCGCCCAACAGTATCCTGACCGAGACTACGCGGCGTTACACCAAAATGTGGGAGATGGCTTGCCTGGCCGGTTTCATCACCGGTCGTGAAGTGGCCAAGCGCATGGTGGCTCGGCAGCAGACTTCGACCGATGCCCCAGGTGTGCAGCCTAAAGGCACCATCATCTTCACAGGTGCCACTGCGTCCTTACGGGGCAGTTCGCACTTTGCAGGTTTTTCGGGCGGCAAGATGGCGCTGCGTGCGTTGGCGCAGAGCATGGCCCGCGAGCTGGGCCCCATGGGTGTGCATGTGGCGCACACCATCATTGACGGCGCGATCGACACCGAGTTCATCCGCACACAGTTTCCGCAACGCTATGCCCTCAAAGAAGAAGGCGGCATTTTGAATCCCGACCACATTGCCGATGCCTACTGGATGCTGCACCAACAGCCTCGCGACGCTTGGACGCATGAGCTGGACTTGCGTCCTTACATGGAAAACTTTTAAAGCAGGAGATTCCGGTGAAGAACTTTGATTTTTACTTTGACTTTGGCAGCCCCGCCGCCTACCTGGCTTACACCCAACTGCCCAAAATCTGTGAGGCCACTGGCGCGCAAGTGCAACTGCAACCCATGCTGCTGGGCGGTGTCTTCCAGGCCACCGGCAATGCCTCACCTGCAGCGGTGCCGGCCAAGGGCCGCTATGTGTTTGTGGACTTCAAACGCTTTGCCAACACTTATGGCGTGGCCTTGAACCACAATCCGAACTTTCCCATCATCACCACCACGCTCATGCGCATGGCCACCGCTTTGCAAATGCAAAACGATCCGCAATTCAACGCGTTTCTGCAAACGGTCTTTCAGGCGATTTGGGTGGACGCGCAGAACATGAACGACCCGGCCATCGTGGGCCAGGTGTTAACTGCCGCAGGCTTTGATGCCACGGCCTTGCTCGCTCAAGCCAACGACCAGGCGACCAAAGACCAACTCAAAACCGTGACCATGAGGGCCGTAGAGCGTGGCGTGTTTGGCGCACCGACCTTTTTTGTGGGCGACGAGATGTTTTGGGGGCAGGACCGCATCGAGCAGGTCAAGAAAGCGCTGACGGCTTGAGCATGCCTTTGGTTTCGATGTAATCGATGACAGCTTGCAAACCCGTTTGGGTTTTCAAGTTGGTCATCACAAAAGGCTTAAGGCCTTGCGCATTGGTGCGCATGCGAATCGTGTCGGCCTCCATCACCGCAAGATCGGCCCCCACATGCGGGGCCAAGTCGGTCTTGTTAATGACGAACAAATCGCTCTTGGTGATGCCGGGCCCGCCTTTGCGCGGGATTTTTTCGCCTGCAGCCACATCGATCACGTAAATCGTCAGATCCGACAACTCAGGGCTGAAGGTCGCGGCCAGGTTGTCACCGCCGCTTTCTACAAACACGATGTCGGCGTTGGGGAATTTTTCCAGCATGCGGTCAATGGCTTCGAGGTTGATCGAAGCATCTTCTCGGATGGCGGTGTGCGGGCAACCCCCAGTCTCCACACCCATGATGCGCTCGGCCTCCAAAGCGCCGCTGACGGTGAGCAGACGTTGGTCTTCCTTGGTGTAGATGTCGTTGGTGATGGCGATCAGGTCCCAGCGTTCGCGCATAGTTTTGCACAGCATTTCCAGCAGAGTGGTTTTGCCCGAGCCCACGGGCCCGCCAATGCCTACGCGCAAAGGAGGCAAGTGTTTGGTGCGGTGGGCGATGTGGTGCAAGTGGCTCATGATCTGAATAAACGGGAGTATTGAGTTTCGTGGCGAGCGGACGCAATGGCCAGCATCGGACAAAAAGCCTGACGATCTTCATCGCACAGGCCCAAGGCGTGGTCAACGGCGGCAGGAATTTCTTGCGCCAAGCGGGCCAGGATGCGTTGGCCTGCACTTTGCCCCAGCGGTACCGATTTGATGGCCGCTTGGGTCATGTTCTCGGCCCATCCGAAGGCATAGGCTTGCAGGGCTTGTGAGGTCGCAGCGCGGGCTTGTGACAATGCCAGCGCCATCACCAGCGGGTAGCTGGGTGGCAGTTGCGCGCAAAGCGTCAAGGCGGTCTCTGGCGTGTTGCCTTGGTTGCGCAACCAGTCGAGCAGGGAGCGACCCATCTGTTCGGTTTGCAAACGCATCTCGAAACTCTCGCGGGTGGCCATCACCCAGTCGTTGAGGGACTGCAAGCGCACGGCATCGAGCGCTGGCCATGCGATCAAAGCCTGAGCCACCACTTGCATGTCGCCGCGTGATTGCGACAAATGCAATTGGTCCGCCAGCCAATCGGCCGCGCTGCTTTCGTCATGCACCCAGCCGTGTTCGATGGCCGACTCCAGCCCTTCCGAGTAAGAGAAGCCGCCGATCGGTAACGCCGGCGAGGCCAGCCAGATCAACTGCAGCAGCGAGCTGATTTCAGTGGTCATGGTGACCGTGGTTGTGATCATGCCCGTGACCGTGTTCCGTGTGGCCTGCATGCGCTCCGTGTGAGGCATAGGCACCCGACTCGGGTTCAAAAGCGGCGTCGACACTGTTCACGATGAGGTGCATGGACCGCAGCATGTCTGCCAGCACATGGTCCGGTTCGATCTGTAAATAATCGGGGCGCAATTCAATGGGCACATGCCGATTGCCCAGGTGGTAGGCGGCGCGGGTCAAGTCAAAAGGTGAGCCGTGCGCGGTGCAGGCCGTGATGCGCAGCACAGATTGCGGTGCAGCTTCCACACGGATCAAGGAGCCGTCTTCAGCCACCAGAACATCACCCCCACGCACCACAGTGCCGCGCGGCAAGAACACACCCACGCTGCGGCCCTGCGAGTCGGTGGCCTCGAAGCGACTTTTTTGCCGCACATCCCAATCCAGGGTCAGGGTGGTGGCGCGTTTGACGAGGACCGAGGCCAAGCCCCGGCCTTGAGGAATCAGTTTGGCAGTTTGCAACATCAGAATAAAAAGTACCTTTGGGTCATGGGCAGACTGACTGCGGCTTCGCAGGTCAGCAATTGCCCATCGGCACGCACGGCGTAGGTTTGAGGGTCCACTTCCATGCGTGGCAAATAGTCATTGTGGATCATGTCGCGTTTGGTAATGCCGCGCACACCTTTGACCGCTGCCAGGGTTTTGTTCAAGCCAAAGCGTTCGCCAATGCCTGCTGCCATGCCCGCTTGCGACACGAAGGTCAAAGAGCCGCGGGCCAAGGCGCCGCCGTAGCTGCCGAACATCGGGCGGTAATGCACCGGTTGGGGCGTGGGGATGGACGCGTTCGGGTCGCCCATGGCGGCCATGGCGATGAATCCACCTTTGAGGATCAAGGCGGGTTTGACACCAAAGAACGCGGGCTTGAAGATCACCAGATCGGCCCACTTGCCCACCTCGATGCTGCCCACTTCATGGCTGATGCCGTGTGCAATGGCTGGATTGATGGTGTATTTGGCGACGTAGCGCTTGACGCGGTGATTGTCGTTGCGACTGCTGTCTTGCGGCAGACTGCCGCGCTGGACTTTCATTTTGTGAGCCGTCTGCCAAGTGCGCATGATCACTTCACCCACGCGGCCCATGGCTTGACTGTCGCTGCTCATCATGCTGATGGCACCCAGATCATGCAGCACATCTTCGGCAGCAATGGTTTCTTTTCGGATACGGCTTTCGGCGAAGGCCAGGTCTTCGGCAATCGAGGCGTCCAGGTGGTGGCACACCATCAGCATGTCCACATGCTCGTCCAGCGTGTTGTGCGTGTAGGGCATGGTGGGGTTGGTCGAGCTGGGCAAAAAGTTGGCTTCGCCCACGACGCGCAAAATATCCGGCGCATGACCACCGCCCGCGCCTTCGGTGTGGAAAGCGCAGAGCGTGCGACCCTTGGTGGCGGCGATGGTGTCTTCCACAAAGCCGCTTTCGTTGAGCGTGTCCGAGTGGATCGCCACCTGTGTGTCAGTGGCCTCGGCCACGTCCAAGCAGTTGCTGATGGCCGCAGGCGTGGTGCCCCAGTCTTCGTGCAGTTTCAGACCGATCACGCCCGCGTTGATTTGTTCATGCAGTGCACCGGGCAGGGCGGCATTGCCTTTACCCAAAAAGCCCAAGTTCATTGGAAAGGCTTCGGCCGCTTGCAGCATGCGCTCGATGTTCCAGGGGCCTGGTGTGCAGGTGGTAGCAAAGGTGCCCGTGGCCGGGCCCGTGCCGCCGCCCAGCATGGTGGTGATGCCCGAGGCCAGGGCTTCTTCAATTTGCTGCGGGCAAATGAAGTGGATGTGAGAGTCAATGCCCCCTGCGGTGACGATATTGCCCTCGCAGCTGATGATCTCGGTGCCCGGGCCAATGATGATGTCCACACCCGGTTGGGTATCGGGGTTGCCCGATTTGCCGATCGCAGCGATGCGCCCGCCCTTGAGCCCGATGTCGGCTTTGATGATGCCCGTGTGGTCGATGATCAAGGCATTGGTCAGCACCGTGTCCATGGCGCCGCCACCGGATGGGCCCGTACCCGAGCCATCTCGGGTGCGTTGCGACTGGGACATGCCGTCACGGATGGTCTTGCCACCACCGAATTTGGCTTCTTCGCCATAACCCCCAGCGCGCAGGGTCAGGTCCTGCTCGACTTCGATGATCAAGTCAGTGTCGGCCAGGCGCACCCTGTCTCCCACCGTGGGGCCGAACATTTCGGCATAAGCGCGTTTACCAATCGTGGCCATCATGCAGCTCCTTGTGTGGGGCCAGCCTGTGCAGGCCCATTGACCAGGCCGCGAAAGCCATACACCAAGCGGTCGCCCGCCAAATCCACCAGTTCCACGGTGCGTTGTTGACCGGGTTCAAATCGCACTGCTGTGCCGGCTGCAATGTTCAAGCGCATGCCGTGCGCTGCGGTGCGGTCAAAACCCAAAGCAGCGTTCGTTTCGGCAAAGTGATAGTGCGAGCCGACCTGGATCGGGCGCGAGGCGGTGTTGTGCACCACCAAGGTGATGCAACGGCGTGACGGGTTGAGCGGGTGCACACCGTCATCGATCAAATATTCACCGGGCGTCATGCGGGCCTCACTTGCGGGTGCTGAAGTACCAACCCACCACCACGGCGGCCACCACCCAGCCGACGCTGTCGGTGGCATGCCAGTGTGATTCGTTCATGCCGTGGCCATCGTGTGCCCAAGCCATCCAAGAGCTGAGGGTGCCCACCATCAAAGTTGCGAGTTGTGGAGTTTTCATGATTTCAATCCTTGAGTGCTTTAAACAATGGGTTGGTGCACGGTGACCAACTTGGTGCCATCTGGAAAGGTGGCTTCAACTTGGATGTCCGGAATCATCTCGGCAATGCCATCCATTACGTCGGCGCGGGTCAGCAGGGTGCGGCCTTCACTCATGAGCTGGGCCACGGTCTTGCCATCGCGAGCACCTTCCATCACGGCGGCGCTGATGAAGGCCACCGCTTCGGGGTAGTTGAGTTTGAGCCCACGCGCTTTACGGCGCTCGGCCAGCAGTCCGGCGGTGAAGATCAGGAGCTTGTCTTTTTCGCGAGGGGTGAGTTCCATATTGGTGCGGTCGGTGGTGGTTTCAATGATTTGCCTCTGAGCATGCAACTTGTATGCCCTGTTGTGTGGCATGCGGCTGCATGATGCGTGCATTTATTTGGTGCGTTTTGGGTGATTTAAATTTTGGATGCGCTGTTTTGGTGATTTTCGAGGATTTTGCCAAAGCCATGGCTCATCGCGTTTCTCTCTTAGTGGGGTGGCCTTGCTTCTGGGGAGAGTCTTGCATTTTCAGCCGCGCAAAGCAAGCTGGCACAGCAATTGCGAACGCTGTAGCAGCGTGGCTGGTCTTCGCTTCTCAAAATTTTTTTAACTGGAGTGATCTCATGATGAATCGTCGTGGCAACTTGAAAGCCCTGGCCCTTGCAAGCGCAATGGCCGCTGGCACCCTTATGTATTCACTGCAAGCACAAGCTGCAGACACCATCAAAGTAGGTATCTTGCACAGCTTGTCTGGCACCATGGCCATCTCTGAGACTGTGTTGAAAGACACCGTGCTCATGGCCATTGACGAGATCAACGCCAAAGGCGGCTTGTTGGGCAAAAAATTGGAACCTGTGGTGGTCGACCCTGCATCCAACTGGCCTTTGTTTGCTGAAAAAACCAAACAGCTGCTGGGTCAAGACAAGGTCTCCGTGATCTTCGGTTGCTGGACATCTGTGTCCCGCAAGTCGGTGCTGCCTGTGGTTGAAGAAATGAACGGCTTGCTGTTCTACCCCGTGCAGTATGAAGGCGAAGAACTCTCCAAAAACGTGTTCTACACTGGTGCAGCGCCTAACCAGCAAGCCATTCCTGCTGTGGACTACCTGATGAGCAAAGACGGTGGCTCGGCCAAGCGTTGGGTGCTCTTGGGCACCGACTACGTGTACCCCCGCACCACCAACAAAATCTTGCGCGCTTACCTGATCAGCAAGGGTGTCAAAGAGTCTGACATCGATGAAAAATACACACCGTTTGGCCACTCCGATTACCAAACCATCGTGGCTGACATCAAGAAATTCTCGGCTGGTGGCAAGACCGCTGTGGTTTCCACCATCAACGGTGACTCCAACGTGCCGTTCTACAAAGAACTCGGCAACGCTGGCCTGAAAGCCAAAGACGTGCCCGTGGTGGCCTTCTCTGTGGGTGAAGAAGAGCTGCGCGGCGTGGACACCAAGCCATTGGTCGGTCACCTGGCGGCATGGAACTACTTCCAGTCCATCAAGAACCCAGCCAACGACGAGTTCATCAAGAAGTGGTCGGCATACGCCAAGGCCAAGGGTATTGCTGGTCACAAAGACAAGCCTTTGACCAACGATCCGATGGAAGCCACTTACATCGGCATCAACATGTGGAAGCAAGCGGTTGAGAAAGCCAAGACCACCGATGTCGACAAAGTCATCGCTGCCATGGCTGGCCAGACCTTCAAGGCACCGAGCGGCATCACCTCCAAGATGGACGAGAAAAACCACCACCTGCACAAGTCGGTGTTCATTGGTGAAATCAAGGCCGATGGTCAGTTCAACGTGGTTTGGAAGACACCAGGCCCCGTCAAAGCCAAGCCATGGAGCCCCTACATTCCTGGCAACGACGTCAAGCCTGACGAGCCCGTGAAGAAGTAATCGCCTTAAGCGCGTCCATGGGGAAGAGGCGCGTGCTTCTTCCCCATTTTTTTCAAAAAGAGACATCAGCGAGCAGCCTGGCGCTGTTGGCAGGAATACATGATGAAGCGATGGATGACAGGCATGACGCATGCCCTGCTTGGCCTGGTGCTGATGGCTGGAAACAGCCAGACCCATGCACTGACGGCGCAAGAGATGCGATCGATGGTGGACGGTGAAACCGATGCCCGTATTGAAGCCCTGGGCAAAGCAGTGACCCAGGCCGATGAGAAAACCGTGTTGTTTTTACAAGCCTTGGCGGAAGATGCCGTCAAGCTGGTGGGTGAGCAAGTGCTCGTCGTCAAGGGCGCAAATGGACTGAACTTGTTGACCGGTCAAACCCAGCCTTTGCCTGATACAGCCCAGGATGTGGTGAGCAACAACCGCTTTCGTGGCGAGATCGACACCGCTCTAGCCGCACTGAAGTTGTTCAGCCCCGATGCCGCCTTACGAAAGGCCGCTGTGTTGGCCCTGCTCAAGGAACCCGATGCCGCCAAACTGCCTTTGCTGGACAAGGCCTTGGCGCAAGAAAAAGACAGTCACATCGCCGCATGGCTCAAGCTGGCGCAAGCAGCGGCGCAATTGGGCAGCGATGATGTGAACATCCGCATGCAAGCTGCCAAAGACTTGGCGCAAAGCAAAACCCCCGAGACCCAATTGCAGTTGAACCAACGCTTGGGGCAAGAAACCGACCCTCAGGTCAAAGCCCAGTTGCAGGCCTCTTTGCGCGACATCGAAGGGGCCCTGCATTGGGGTGAGCGTCTGGGTGCGCTGTTCACTGGCGCGAGTTTGGGTTCTATTTTGTTGTTGGTGGCCCTGGGTTTGGCCATTACGTATGGATTGATGGGCGTGATCAACATGGCCCACGGCGAATTGATGATGATCGGCGCCTATGCCACCTATATGGTGCAAGCGGCGTTTCGCAAATACCTGCCCGATGCTTTTGATGCGTATTTGCTGTTGGCTGTGCCCTTGTCCTTTTTGAGCTCAGCCTTCGTGGGTGCCTTGCTGGAGCGCAGCATCTTGCGGCATTTGTACGGCCGACCGCTAGAAACTTTGCTCGCCACATGGGGCATCAGTTTGGTTTTGATGCAAGCGGTGCGCAGCTTGTTTGGCGCCCAAAACGTGGGCGTGGAAAACCCCAGCTGGATGAGCGGTGGCATTCAAGTGATGTCCAACTTGACGCTGCCCTACAACCGCCTGGTGATCATTGCTTTTGCTGGCTTGGTCTTGCTGGGCATGGCGCTCCTCATTGGCAAAACGCGCTTGGGCTTGTTTGTGCGTGGTGTCACGCAAAACCGTCCCATGGCGTCGTGCATGGGTGTCAACACTGCCCGCATTGACACCTACGCTTTTGCTTTAGGTTCAGGCATCGCAGGGCTGGCCGGTTGTGCACTGAGCCAAGTGGGCAATGTAGGCCCCGATCTGGGTCAAAGCTACATCGTGGACTCGTTCATGGTGGTGGTGCTCGGGGGCGTGGGTCAATTGGCTGGGACAGTCTACGCGGCTTTGGGCCTTGGCCTGATCAACAAAATTCTGGAAGGCTGGACCGGCGCGGTGCTGGCCAAAATCACCGTGCTGGTGTTCATCATCATCTTCATCCAAAAACGCCCGCAAGGTATTTTTGCGATGAAGGGCCGCAGTGCGGAGGCTTGAAATGACAACGCAATTTTCTTTACCGCAACCTCCGGCTTTGTTCAGCCCGACCGGTTGGATGGCATTTGTACTTGCCTTGGCTGTGGTGTGCGGCTTGGCGCCATTGCTCAATCTGGTCGCGCCAGCTGACAGCGTTTTCCACTTGAGCGACTATGCCGTCGCCTTGGTGGGAAAAATCATGTGCTACGCGATCTGCGCCTTGGCCATGGATTTGATCTGGGGCTATACCGGCATCTTGTCGTTGGGGCATGGCTTGTTCTTTGCGCTCGGCGGCTATGTGATGGGCATGTACCTGATGCGCCAGATCGGCACCGACGGCAATTACAAAAGCAATCTGCCCGACTTCATGGTGTTCTTGGATTGGAAAACGCTGCCTTGGCATTGGCTGCTTTCTGAGAGCTTTGTGGCCACAGTCATCTTGATCGTGGTCGCGCCTGCCGTGGTAGCCTTTGTCTTTGGTTACTTTGCCTTTCGATCGCGCATCAAAGGTGTGTATTTCTCGATCATCACGCAAGCCTTGACTTATGCGGCCATGCTGCTGTTCTTTCGCAATGAAACCGGCTTTGGCGGCAACAACGGCTTCACCGATTTCAAGCGCATCCTGGACTTGCCTATTGCCACGCCTGGCATGCGGATGATCTTGTTTGTCATGACCGGTTGCACCTTGTTGGGCTTTTATCTGTTCGCCCGCTGGTTGATGCGCAGCAAATATGGCCGCGTGCTGCAGGCTATTCGCGATGCAGAGTCGCGCGTCATGTTCTCTGGTTATTCACCCCTGCCATACAAGCTGAGCATTTGGGTGATTTCTGCCGTCATGTGCGCCGTGGCCGGCGCGCTGTATGTGCCGCAGGTGGGCATCATCAACCCGGGCGAAATGAGCCCGGCCAACTCGATCGAAATTGCCGTTTGGGCTGCTGTGGGTGGACGCGCCACCTTGGCCGGTCCTATCTTGGGTGCGTTTTTGGTCAACGGCGCCAAGAGCTGGCTGACCGTGACGGCGCCCGAGTTTTGGTTGTACTTTCTGGGGGCCTTGTTCATTGGCGTGACCTTGTATTTGCCTGACGGTGTGTTGGGTTTATTTCAAAAATGGAAAGGACGCCGCGCATGACCCCCGATCTCTTGCAACAAGGGGCCAAGCGCGTTGCCCAACAGGCTGTGCGTCAAGCCCAAAAGACCGAGTCCGGTGGCCGCGAAACCAGCTATGGACGCATTGCGCAAGCGGGTGAAGTCGACATCACCCACGGTCGCATTTTGTACCTCGAAGACGTGAGCGTGAGCTTTGACGGATTCAAAGCCATCAACAAGTTGTCGCTCGACATTGCGCCGGGTGAGCTGCGCTGCATCATTGGCCCCAACGGCGCGGGCAAGACCACGATGATGGACATCATCACAGGCAAGACCCGTCCCGATGAAGGCAGTGTGTTCTTTGGCAGCACGATTGATTTGCTGCGCCACAACGAGCCGGAAATCGCGCAACTGGGCATTGGCCGTAAATTCCAAAAGCCAACGGTCTTTGAGCACTTGAGCGTGTTTGAAAACCTGGAGTTGGCGCTCAAGATGCCCAAGGGCGTCAAGGCCTCGATGTTCTTCAATCTCGACTCGCAGCAAAGTGATCGTTTGGCGCAGGTCCTGCACACCATCCACTTGGCCGACAGCGTTCGCGTGCAGGCAGGCAATTTGAGCCACGGCCAAAAGCAATGGTTGGAGATCGGCATGTTGCTGATGCAAGACCCCAAGCTCTTGTTGCTGGATGAACCGGTGGCCGGCATGACCGATCACGAAACCGAGCGTACTGCCGAATTGTTTTTGAGCCTCAAGGGCAAACACTCGCTGATGGTGGTGGAGCACGATATGAGTTTCATCCGTGCCATTTCCGACATCGTGACCGTGCTGTGCGATGGCTCTGTGCTGGCGCAAGGCACGCTCGATCAGGTGCAAGCCGACGAGCGGGTGATTGAAGTGTATTTGGGAAGATGAAGATGCTGACCGTTCAAAACATCCATCAGTACTATGGCGGCTCGCACATCCTTCGCGATGTGAGTTTGACCGCGGCGCAAGGCCAGGTCACGGTGCTGCTGGGCCGCAACGGCGTAGGCAAGACCACGCTGCTCAAAAGCCTGATGGGCTTGGTGGCCATCAAAAGCGGCAGCGTCACGCTGGACGGCAAGGATCTGACCGCCTCGAAACCCTATGAGCGGGCCAGTGCCGGTATTGGCTATGTGCCACAAGGCCGCGAAATTTTTGCGCGTTTGACCGTCGAAGACAACTTGCGCATGGGCTTGGCCACGCAACCCGGTGGTACGCCCATCCCTCCCGAGTTATTTGATTTGTTTCCGGTGCTCAAACAAATGCTGCACCGTCGTGGTGGTGATTTGTCAGGCGGCCAGCAACAGCAACTGGCGATTGCCCGCGCTTTAGCGGCCAAGCCGCGTTTGTTGATCTTGGACGAGCCCACCGAAGGCATTCAGCCCAGCATCATCAAAGACATTGGCCGCGTGATCCGCCAGTTGGCTGATGTGGGCTTGCAAGGCCAACGCATGGCGATTTTGCTGTGCGAGCAGTACTATGATTTTGCCGAAGAACTGGCCGATCAGTACCTGGTGATGGAGCGCGGCGAGGTGATCGCCAGCGGGCCGGGCAGTGAGATGAAGGCCAAGAATATCCAGCAGTTGGTGGCGATTTGAAGCCGGGCTGAAGACTTCAAAGATTCCACAAACGTGGTGGTGTGCTGGGCAACTGCCACAACACATGGCGCCAGATGGCCCAGACCTGCTTGAGCAGGTTCATGGCGTGTTCGGTGAGTGGGGCCAGGACACGCACCACCAGCACTTGAGGGTGGGGAGAGGTGGCGCCAGCTTGCAAGCGCAGGCTGTTCGCTTCCAGTGCATCGCGTGCGCTGCTCAAAGCCAGTGCGATGCGGTCGGTCTGCAAAGGGCTGCCGCTGGCAAAGATCAAGGTGGCCATGCATTTGTGGCCTCCCAGACCCAAAGGACTGTTCATCCAGCGTGCGTCTTGTGCCTCGATGCGGCCCTGCTCGAGCCATGCCCCTTTGATTTCAAGATGCTGTTTGAACTCTCCCAGCTCAAAAGGCAATCCTGCCGTGGGCAAGCCCAAGGCGGTGATGTCCCAGGTCATCAATTCAGCTGTGGGTGCCAAGTCGAAGACGGCGCGGTTCAAGGCATGACATTGGTTGTAAGCAATGGCTTCCAGGGGCAGCCATTCGAGCCTGGCGCCTTCTTCCAGTCGGGCAAGCACGCTTTGCGTGGCCAAACCGGCTTCAGATTTGTAAAAGCGTGTGGCCCCAGGTGTGGTCACCAGGCCATGGGCGCCAGGGCCTACAGTGACATGCATGTCCAGCAGGTCGCCGCCGACCAAGCCACCGGGCGGGTGCACCAGCACGTTGTGACAGATGGCATCGCCTTCAGGGTAGAGGCTTTTGAGGATTCGCAGCGGGCCCTGGTGGCGGTAGCGGGCGACGCTGCGTTGGTTTTCGATCAGGTAGTCGAGTGCGAGTTCAGCATGCCAGGTCATGAGGCCATTGTATGAAGGGCTTCAGCTCGAGCCTTTTTCGGCCTTGACTTGGTTGGCAATGGCATCGACCTGCTCGTCGCTCATGCCGTACTTGGCTTGCAGTGTTTTGAGTTTTTGTTTTTCTTCTTCGCTGACCACACCATCTGCCAGCACTTCGCGCACTTCCATTTCATAAATGGACTCACGGCGTTGCACCTGCGCGGTGTAAGCGGTGGCCACCACACCCGTCAGGATCGCGGCCAGCGCAATCGCCAGCACCTGCGTGATGATGACCAGCACAGTGCCCAAATAGGTCACCGGATCGACGTTGCCCCAACCCGAGATGATGGTCAGCACAAACCAATGCATCGCGGCAGGAATGGATGGGAAGACATCAGGTTGGTCATGTCCTTCGATGATGTAGATCAGTGAAGAGAACAACAAGCAACTGATGAACAACAAGAACATGGCCGACGAAAACGAGTCCCATTCCGACTTGATGGCTTCGAGCATGTCTTCCATCGCACTGTTGTAGCGCGAGAGCTTGAAAATCCGCAGCAAACGGAACATCCGCAGCACACGCAAATCGGCGCCAGGGAACAGCAATTGAAGGTAAAACGGAATCGTGCTGAAAAAATCCACCAGACCGAACATGCTGAACACGTACTCTTTGCGGCCTTTCCACGGGCTGTCGTCAGCGCCTGTGTACTTCTCGCTGTAAGTCCAGACGCGCAGCACGTATTCCAGTGAGAACACCATCACACTGACCAAGTCAAAAATATGGAAGTAGGCTTCATAGGCCTCATGGATGGAGTGCACCGATTCCAAAATGATGGCCACCACGTTGGCCACCACCAGGCTGGCGATGAAGATTTCGCAGGCATGGCTGGCGCGGTCAACCACAGCGCCTTCAAGGATTTCATAGATTCTTCGCTTGACCCTTTGAAGGGCGCTGGTGTTCGATACGCTCATGACTTTGCAGCTTTATCAGCTTGAATTTCATCGACCATTTTTTGCACTTCAGCGTCCGACAAACGGTATTGCGTCTGCAAATGTTTGAGGGTGTTACGTTCTGCATCACTGACTACGCCGTCTTCCAGCACCTTGCGCAGCTGCACCAGATAAGCGGCTTTCTTGCGCGAGAGCTGGGTGGCAAAGGCCGAGGCCACGATACCCGTCATGATCGCGGCCATACAGACACCCAAGAATCCTGTGAGCAGGGCAATCACTTCGCCTGCTTTGGTCACCGGCTCGATGTTGCCGTAGCCGGAGGTGATGGTCACGATCGACCAGTAAATGGCATGGGGGATGGAGCCAAATGCATCCGGCTGCTCATGGCCTTCGGCGAAATGCATCAACGAAGCCGACACCACGGTTGCGATCAACAACAAAAACGCGGCCGAGCCGAAAGCACGCCGCTCGGCGTATACAGCTGCAAACAAGTCTTGCAGGGCGGTGTTGTATTTAGAGAGTTTCAAGATCCGCAGCAAACGCAATACACGCAAAATGCGCAAATCCAAACCCGGGAAAAACATATGCACATAGTGCGGTGCGGTGGCAAAGAAATCGACCAAACCGAAGGGGCTGAAGATATAGCCTTTGCGGCCCTTCCAGGCGCCGCCTTCTGCGGAGGAATACTTCACGCCGAGCGACCAGACGCGCAAAACGTATTCCACCGTGAAGAACATCACACTCCAGAATTCCAGCTCATGGAAGAACTCTTTGTGATCAGCGTGAATTTCGGGCACCGAGTCCAAAATGACCGCGGTGCAATTGACCAAAACGACCACCGTGATGAGCCACTCGACATAGCGGCTCAGCGGCTGATGTGGAGCCCCCGCCAGGATCTCCATCACGTTTTTTTGAAGTTTACCGAACATGACTGGAGTCGCAATGTGTGAAATTAAAACCTGAAACTGATGAAAATGTCAGCCTTAGATGATAACTTCAAAAAATCACGATTTACCTTGGATTTGCTGCCATAAAGCCAATTCTGTCGCCGTCAATCGGTCAGCAGCTTTGGCGGCGGCTTCAAACTGTCCCGGCTCCATCTGCATGCTCATTTGGCGCAGCTCACTGATGGCGGTTTTGAAGTACTCTACCGCGTGCTCAGGTCGCTTGGCGATGGTATGAATAGGAAGCGCTCTGAGGTCATCTTCCAGCTCTTTGTCTTTCACCACTGTATCTATCAGTGCGTTGACTTCTGCCACGGTCAAGTGCAATCGAGCAGCTTCTTCCCGTATGAATTGGGCCTCTTTTTCTTCGATCTTGCCGTCTTTCAAAATGGCAAATAGATTGGCTTTGAGATTTTCGCGGTCTTTGATCAATTCGTCGCTGAAGGCGGAAGCCAACAAAGCCGCAGGGATCGCGAAAATACCGATACCCAACAACGCAAGCACTGAGGTCATGGCTCGGCCAATTGGTGTGACTGGCGAGATATCGCCATAACCGACCGAGGCCAAGGTGATCACCGCCCAGTAAATCGACTGCGGAATGTTTTCGAACTTTTCGGGTTGCGCATCGTGCTCCAGCAAATAGCCCAAGCTGGCTGTCAGTACCAACAGCAAACCCATGATGAAGGCTGCAGCGCCCATGATCGGCCACTCACGGGCAATCACACGGAAGAGTACCTCGGTCGCATCACTGTTGCGGGTGAGCTTGAGCAGTCGAGACAAACGGAAGACCCGCAAGAACCGCAAATCCAGCAGGTGGTGCAAGAACACTTCCAAGAAGAAGGGGAGGATCGCGATGAAGTCAATGAACGTGGCAGGTGACTTGGCTTGCGTGAACCGACCCATGATCGGATTCTTATGGCCAGGTTCTTCCACGCAGGCATACAAGCGCATGAAGTATTCCAGCGAGAAGATGGCCACGGCCACCCCGTCCAAAATCACAAATTGCAAGTTCAGGATGTAGTGGATGCTTTCTACCGACTCCAGAATCACCGCCATCACAGACAGCAGCACCCAGATGCCGATGAACACGTCAAATATTTTTTGCAGCTCGCCACCGAATTTGCTTGGGAACACCAAGGCGTGGACCTTTTGGCGGAAGGTGCGACCTGCGTTCAAGACTTGAAAGTCTTTGTACGCAGGTACGACAATGCGGAACAGTTTCAAGATCCGCAGCAGTCGCAATGCCCGCAGAACGCGCAAATCCACAGGCAGGAAGGCTTGAAGGTAAAACGGAGCCACAGCCAAGAAGTCAATGATCGCAAAGGGGCTGGACACAAAGCCCAAGCGGGCATATTTTTTCTTGTTGAACTCTGGGTCTTCAGGCGCCATATACAGGCGCAGCAAGTACTCCACCGTGAACACCGCCACCGAAAAAATATCGAACCAGTGGAACCAGTGTTTGTTGGGTTCGAACACCGCAGGCACATGCTCGAACATCAGTGTGAACAGGTTCGCAACGATCAAGATGCCGAGCCATTTGTCGACGGCTTTTTGCATGTTGCCGGGAATATTTGTATCCAGCAGCCATGAGAACAGCCACTTGCGCATGGGCAAGTCTTTGGGGATGTTGGCTTCCTCATCCTTGCCGAGCAAGGATGCGACGTTCAAGTCTTTGAGATAGATGGTTTTATTCTGTTCCATGATTCACCTCAGAACTCGAACTCGGAGATTTTGATCGGGTAGCCACCTTTGTCACAGATGGTGACGCGCAATTGCAATTTGGCCGTGATAGGGTCTTCTGCCGTCAGGGGTTTGATCACCACAGGAATGGCGGAGCCCGCAGGAGTGGCCACCATGTTGTCAAACACGATCGCACCCGTCGTGGACAAATCATCCTTGTTGCACTTTTCAATGAACTCTGGGGGTTTGTCAAAGAAGGTATTGACCAAGGACTTCAGGGGCGTTTGGGTTTTGATGTATGCCGCGCATTCGCCCCAGGTGGCCCCTTCGGCCTTGCCGGAGCAGGGGGTGTCTTCATAGCCATCGTTGAAACGGGCCTGTCCTGCAGCAGTCAACCATTCCACCAAGGCCTCGCCGTTTCGCTTGGCTACCTCCGTTTTCATGCCCTCTTGGTAGTTGACCGTGGTCAACCAGAACACAAAAACCATCAGCAAGGCCATCAGTACCATGAAGCCGATGTCATAGGCGTTGGGGCCGGTGTTCACCGGCGCAGGGGAAGTGTTGCTTGTATTCATTCAGGTACCTTGCAAGGGATTCAGGAGGACGTAAATTTGTCAATTTAGATACTATCGCGATTAAATCGAAATATTTGATGAACATCAATGAATTTTTATCAAAAAAAAGCGAGCCAATGGCTCGCTGGAAGATTTGCTCTGAATGACAGGTCAGGTGTTTTGAGAGCCCCGGTGCGCCCATGCGGTCGTGTGCTTTTCGATGTAACTGAACAACTCGTACATCACCATGGCCATGGCGCCCACCACCACCAATCCAGAAAAGGCCAGACCCATTTGCATGGCTGAACCGGCAGAGATCAGCAGATAGCCGATGCCTTCGTTGGCCGCAGTCATTTCGGACACGGTGGTGCCCACAAAGGCCAGAGTGATGGCCACTTTGAGTGAGCCGTAAAAGTAGGGCATGGAGCGCGGCAGGCCCACTTTGACCAGCACGTCCCAACGCTTGGCGCCCAGTACCCGCAGCACGTCTTCGAGCTCAGGCTCGAGTGTGGCCAGACCGGTGGCGATGTTGACCATGATGGGGAAAAAGCTGATCAAAAACGCCGTCAAGATGGCAGGCCCGATGCCGATGCCAAACCACACCACCAAAATCGGCACAAAGGCCGCTTTCGGCAAGGCGTTGAAGGCGGTCATCAAGGGGTAGACCGCTGCATAGGCCAAACGCGAACTGCCGATCACAAAGCCCAGCAATACACCCACCACAATGGCAATGCCAAACCCGGCCATCGTGACCCAAAAGGTACGCCAAGCATGGCCTGCGATCACGTCGCGGTACTCGATGGTTTGCTCGGCAATACGCCAAGGACTCGGGAAAATGAATTCAGACACCTGAAAGACCGAGCACATGCCTTGCCAAATCAGCAAGGTGGCCACCAGCAACATCCACGGCGCCCAACGTTCGAGAGTTTTTGGATTCATGACTTGTTCACTGATGGATGGCTGCACCGTTTTGACGCATGGCACCAATGTGGCCACGCAATTCATGCACGATGTTGGTGAATTCGGGGGTGTAGGTGATTTCAAGGTCACGTGGACGTGGCAGATCGATTTCGCGTCGCACCACAAATCGACCTGGGCTCTTGCTCATCACGTAGACCGTGTCAGCCAAAAACACCGATTCGCGCAAATCGTGGGTCACCAAAATCACATTGAACCTTTGCGCTGTCCACAGGTCGCGCAAGATGCACCACAGCTCTTCGCGTGTGAAGGCATCGAGCGCACCAAAGGGCTCGTCAAGCAATAACATTTTGGGCTCATGGATCAAAGCACGGCAAATGCTGGCGCGTTGCTGCATGCCGCCCGAGAGCTGCCACGGAAACTTACGCTCATAACCGGCCAGGCCCACGGTTTTCAAGAGTTCGATGGCACGGGCTTCGTATTCGGCCCGCTTGGCCTTGAACTGCGAGCGGTAGGGTTCTACGATTTCCAGCGGCAAGAGCACATTGTCCAGCGTGGTACGCCAGGGCAACAGGGATGAGGCCTGAAAAGCCATGCCACTGATTTTCAAGGGCCCGGTGACAGGTTGGCCGTCCACCAAAATACGGCCTTTGCTGGGCATTTTCAGCCCGGTGGTCAGCTTCATGAAGGTGGACTTGCCACAACCCGAAGGTCCCACAATGGCGATGAACTCACCTTGTTTGACCTGCAGATTGATGTCTTCGACCGCGAAATGATTTTGCGCCAGCAGCTCTTCGTTGTAGGCGAGCCAGACGTCTTGAAAATCAACAAAGTTGGTGGTCATGCGAGCAGGTTACCCATTACTTTTTGGCAGGCTTGGGCAAGATGTCCAGGTCCTTGGCAGAAGGCAGGAAGCTGCCATTCCAGATGGCTTCGGGGTTGACACGTGTTTTGGTGTTGAAGGCATCCGAGACTTGCGAGGCCATCAGGCTCAAACGGGGGCCTTTGACCTGACCGAAGCCTTCGGCGCGGGCGTCAGCGCTGTTGATCACGGTGTCGATCGCCAGTTTCATGCGGCGGGTTTCCAGCTCCACGTTGATGATGCCGTCACGTGCCTTGACATCAGCGATGGCTGCAGCCGGGTTGGTGATCACATCTTTGGCGCCTTTGGTGAAGGCGGCCAAGAATGCTTTGACTGCGGCTGGATTTTCTTTGAGCAGTTTGGGCGAGGCGATGATCGCATTGCCGTACAACTTCACGCCAAAGTCGGGGAATTGCAACACGGTCACGTCTTCGGCTTTGACGCCACGTGCTTCGATGTTGAGCAAGGAGGTGAAGGTGAAGCCCGTGATCGCGTCCACGTCACCGCGCACCAACATGGTTTCACGCAGGGGTGGGTCCATGGCGGTCCATGCAACGTTGGAAATGCCATTGGCCTTGGCAAATATCGGGAAAGCACGGCGGCCCGCATCAAACACGGGGGCGCCTAATTTTTTGCCTGAGAGGTCAGCCGGCGTTTGGATGCCGGACTTTTTCAATGCCATCACCGATGCAGGGGTGTTGTTGTACACCATCATCACCGCCACGGGCTTGTTGGGCACATCGGGGTTGTTGGCGTGGAATTCCATCAGGGCAGCCAAATCGGCAAAACCCATGTCATAGGTGCCCGAAGCCACACGCGTGACCGCGCCGCCAGAACCGTTGCCCGCATCGACTGTGACGTCCAACTTGGCATCTTTGAAGTAACCCTTGGCCACGGGGGTCAAGAACAAGGCTGCAGGGCCTTCGAAACGCCAATCCAGCTGGAACTTGATGGGCGTGATCTGGGCTTGGGCTGCGCCGATGGCGCCCATTGCGGCCAAGGCAACGGTGGCTTGGAGGAGTGTGCGTTTCAACATGTGTAGTACCTGATGCAATTAGTGAAGAGATGATGTGTTAAAGCAATATTGGTGCCATTATCCCGCAAGCGGCTGTCGATGCAGGCCGCTTAAGGCACAGGGCTCAGTTGCGTGTTTGCGAAGCAGCCAATGCGGTCATGTTAAGCACCCGACGCACCGTGGCGGCAGGGGTCAGGATGTGTGCCGTGCCTGCAGTGCCCATCAAGATGGGGCCCACGGTCACGCCGCCGCTGGTGGTGGTTTTCATGACGTTGTACAAAATATTGGCCGCGTCCAAATTGGGGCAGACCAGCAAGTTGGCCGAGCCGCTCAAAGTGCTGTCTTCCAGGTACGCGCTGCGGATCTCGGGTTGCAGGGCCGCATCACCATGCAACTCGCCATCGCATTCGATGTCAGGGTGCTGCGCGACAAACAAGTCACGTGCCATGCGCATCTTGCGTGCCGAGGCGCGTTTAGAGGATCCGTAGCTCGAATGTGAAAGAAAGGCCACCTTGGGCACGATGCCAAAACGCTGCACTTCTTGGGCCGCCATCGCGGCGATCTCGGCCAATTGCTCTGCGCTGGGGTCTTCGTGGACATAGGTGTCGGTAATGAACAGCGGACCCTGGTTGGTCATCAGGGCATTGACTGCAGCATAGTTGTTCACGCCAGGGCGTTGGCCCAAGATGCTGTCGATGCGCTCCAAGTGGGTCATGTAGTTGCCACTCAAACCGCAGATCATGGCATCGGCATCACCCAAGGACACCATCAAGGAGCCGATGATGGTGTTTGAACGCCTGACCGCCGCTTTGGCCACGTCAGGGGTAGCACCGTGGCGCTTCATGAGCAGGTGGTAGTGCTCCCAGTACTGGCGAAAGCGCGGATCGTCCTCGGGATTGACGTTGTCCACGTCCACACCCAAACGCATGCGCAGGCCTGCTTTTTCGATGCGGGCAGCAATGACCGAAGGCCGGCCAATCAAAATCGGTTTGGCCACTTTCTCGTCAATGGCCATTTGCGCTGCACGCAAGGCACGTTGGTCTTCGCCGTCGGCATAGGCCACACGCTGCAGGCCCTTGGGTGATGCTTTGGCCGCGTTGAACACTGGTTGCATCAGGATGCCTGTTTGCGTCACAAAGCTTTGCAGTTGTTGACGGTAGGCGTCCATGTCGGTAATGGGCCGTGTGGCCACACCCGAATCGGCCGCCGCTTGGGCCACGGCAGGTGCGATGCGCAGGATCAAACGCGAATCGAAGGGGGTGGGAATGATGTAGTCACGGCCGAAGGTCAGCTCTTTGCCTTCGTAGGCGCTGGCCACTTCTTCGCTGATGTCGGCCTTGGCCAGATCGGCAATCTGGCGCACACAGGCCAGCTTCATGGCCTCGGTGATTTTGGTGGCGCCGCAGTCCAGTGCACCCCGGAAGATGTACGGGAAGCACAAGACGTTGTTGACCTGGTTCGGGTAGTCCGAACGGCCGGTGGCGATGATGCAATCGGGCCGGGCGGCTTTGGCCAGTTCAGGGCGGATCTCAGGTTCCGGATTGGCCAAGGCCAGGATGATCGGATTGGCGGCCATGGTTTTGACCATCTCCACCGTCATCACGCCGGGCGCCGAACAACCCAAAAACACGTCTGCGTCACGCACCGCATCGGCCAGGGTGCGCAGTTCTGTTTTTTGTGCATAGCGGGCTTTGGACTCGTCATAACCGCCGGGGCGGCCTTCGTAGATCACCCCTTTGGAGTCACACACAAACACGTTTTCAGGACGGATGCCCAGACCCACCATCACATCCAAGCACGCAATGGCGGCAGCGCCAGCGCCTGAGACGGCCAGTTTGACGTCTGCAATGTCTTTGCCCACCAGCTCCAAGCCGTTGAGCATGGCGGCTGACGAGATGATGGCGGTGCCATGTTGGTCGTCGTGGAAGACAGGGATGTTCATGCGCTCGCGCAGCTTCTTCTCGATGTAGAAGCACTCGGGCGCCTTGATGTCTTCGAGGTTGATGCCGCCCAGTGTGGGCTCCATGCTGGCAATGATGTCCACCAGCTTGTCGGGGTCGCGCTCGGCCAACTCGATGTCAAACACATCGATGCCAGCGAATTTTTTGAACAAGCAGCCCTTGCCTTCCATCACGGGTTTGGCCGCCAGGGGGCCAATGTCGCCCAAACCCAGTACCGCCGTACCGTTGGTGATCACCGCCACCAGGTTGCCACGGGAGGTGTATTCATGCGCTTTGGACGGATCGGCTTCGATGTCCAGGCACGGATAGGCCACGCCGGGTGAATAGGCCAAAGACAAATCGCGCTGATTAGACAAGGGCTTGGTCGGGGTGACCGAAATCTTGCCATGCGTGGGAAAGCGGTGGTAGTCGCGGGCGGCTTCACGCAGAGCGTGTTCGGCGGGAGAAAGGGGGGCGTTCATGGGCTGAGCCTGTCTCTGGAGGGGAAAGTGTGGGAACTAGGTTAACGCATTTTCGGCCAGAGACTTCTACGGGCAAGCCCGCACAAGCGCCAAAAAGCCAACCCGATCGGGTTGGCCAAAGCTCAGGCCAGCAGCGCGTGGTGCCTGCCTTGCCATGCTCAGTGCGCTTCGGCTTGCTTGGCAGCCTCGATCGCGTCACGGTTGTCACCGCTGGCGCCGTTGAAGAACAGGTTCAAGATCACCGCGCTGATGGAGGCCAGTAAGATGCCCGACTCGATCAGGGGGTGCAGGTTGTGCGGCATCCACTGTTTGAAGTTGGGGGCGATCAGCGGGATCATGCCAATGCCGATCGAAATCGCCACGATCAAGGCGTTGAAGCGGTTGTTCTTGAAATCCACACCACCCAAGATGCGGATGCCGGTGGCAGCCACCATGCCAAACATCACCAGGCCAGCGCCGCCCAGCACCACGGTGGGCAGTGATTCGACCAAGGCGGCCATCTTGGGCAAGAGGCCCAGGGCGATCAGGATCAGGCCACCGGCCACGCAGACAAAGCGGCTCTTGACGCCGGTGACGGCGACCAGGCCCACGTTTTGCGAGAAGCTGGTGTAAGGGAAGGTGTTGAAGATGCCGCCAATCAGCGTGCCCAATCCGTCGGTGCGCAGACCGCGTGTGAGGGCGGCTTGGTCGACCTGGCTGTCGGTCATCTCGCCCAGCGCGAGGAACATGC
>CANGKR010000022.1 GCA_947454355.1 Comamonadaceae bacterium | reverse complement strand
TTTGATGTTGGCGGACTGGCAAAAGGCCGCAGGTGCCGAAGGCGCTGCCCTGATCGCCGACTACAACAAACTGCGCGCCAAGAAGTAAGCCCCATGCTGGATCGCCTGCAAGCACTGCTGCGCAAAGCCATCGACGCGGCTGGTGCGTTAGGCGCCCTGTGCGTCTTTTTGCTGTTTGTGTTGATGATCGTAGGCGGCTTGGGTCGTCAATTGAATCTGCAAGTCAGCGGCATCAACGACCTGGTGGCTTGGCTGTGCGCAGCGGCCTCTTTTTTGGCGATGGCACACGCTTTTCGGCATGGTGACTTTGTGCGAGTGACCCTGCTGCTCGAGGCCGTATCGCCGGCCATGCGCCGCAGGATAGATGCGCTGTGCCTAGTCATCGCCAGCATCAGCGTGGCGTATTTGGCTTGGTCGGCCACGGCTTTCACTTGGGAGAGCTGGGAGTTCCACGAAATGGCCACAGGCCTGGTGGTGATACCTATCTGGATTCCACAAACCACTTCTGTATTGGGAAGTTGGTTGTTGATGGCGGCTGTTTTGGACGAGCTGATCACCGTCTTGCGCGGCCACAAACCGCACTACCAAGTGGCGGTGGAAGAGCGACACGCCCGCGGCGACTTTTCAGCTGACGTTTAAGGAGTCGCCTTGGAAACCCTGCTCATGGGCGCTTTGCTGCTGGCCATCATGTTGATCTTGTTGGCTGGTGGTGTTTGGATCGCCATGACCCTGGCGATCGTGGGCTGGGTGGGCCAGGCCTTCTTCACCAATACCTTGCCGGGCAAAAACCTGTTCTCGGCGTTTTGGGAGTCCAACGCCTCTTGGGAGCTTGCCGCCCTGCCCTTGTTCATTTGGATGGGCGAGATTTTATTTCGCACCAAGTTGTCTGAAGAAATGTTCGATGGTCTGCGTCCCTGGTTGAACCGCATCCCCGGCCGTTTGATGCACACCACCATTTTAGGTTGTGGGGTATTCGGTTCGGTATCGGGCTCTTCAGCCGCCACCTGCGCCACCATCGCCAAAGTGGCACTACCCGAATTGAAAAAACGCGGCTATAACGAAGACTTGGCCATCGGCGCGCTGGCCACGGCTGGCACGCTGGGCATTTTGATTCCGCCGTCCATCACCATGGTGGTCTATGCGGTGGCCGCCGATGCCTCCATCATCCGGATTTTTCTGGCAGGCTTTTTGCCCGGATTTTTACTGATGCTGCTGTTCTCGGGCTACATCGCTTGGTGGAGTTGGCGACATCCCGACCAAGTTCCACCCGCCGATCCACCCACCAGCTTCATGGAAAAAATCAGGCTCTCGGGCAACCTGATTCCTTGCACCTTGCTCATCATCTTCATCGTTTGGGTGCTGATTGCCGGCTGGGCCACGGCCACTGAATGCGCGGCCTTTGGTGTGCTCGGCTCCTTGGCGATTGCCGCATGGGGGCGAGCCCTGACATGGCAAAACTTCAGCGAAGGCCTGATGGGCGCGACCCGAACCAGCTGCATGATCATGTTCATTTTGGCGGGTGCCGCCTTTCTCACCAAAACCATGGCCTTTACCGGCATTCCTCGCGAGTTGGCCGAATGGGTCGATCGCATGCATCTGTCGCCCTATGCCTTGATTGGCACTTTGGTGCTGGTGTATTTGGTTTTGGGCACCGCCCTCGATGGCATCAGCATGATTGTGTTAACCAGTGCGGTGGTCATGCCCATGATCCAGAAGGCCGGGTTCGATTTGATCTGGTTCGGCATTTTCATTGTGCTCTTGGTTGAAATTGCCGAAGTCACCCCGCCCGTGGGCTTCAATTTGTTTGTGCTGCAAAACATGACCGGCAAAGACAGCAATGTGATCGCGAAAGCCTCCATTCCGTTCTTCATCTGTCTGGTGGTGTGCATTGCCTTGATCACCTTGTTTCCACAGATCGTGACCATCTTGCCCGATCTGGTGATGGGCAAAGATCTTTAAGCGTCCTGCAGGTTTGAGCCTGTTCATCCACTAAGATGACGCCTTGGGCCGCACGCTGCTGTGGCCTGCGATGGACAAGGATTGTGTGTGTTTAAAAATGTGATGGCCTACCGCATCGGGCCGGACTGGCAAATGTCGCTGGCCCAAATGGAAGAGGCGCTCGCGCGAAACCCCTTTGTGGAATGCAGTGCCACACAAGACAAATCAGTGGGCTGGGTGCCGCCCCGTGGAGAACTCTACGGCCCCTTGGTGGAAGCCATTGGCGGCCAATGGATTTTGAAATTGCAGATCGAAACCAAAGCCGTGCCCGGCACGGTGGTGCGACGCAAAGCCGATGAGCGGATTCAGGAAATCGAAGCGACCACTGGACGCAAACCGGGTAAGAAAGAATCGCGAGAGATCCGCGAAGATGTCTTGCTTTCCTTGTTGCCCCTGGCCTTCGCCAAACAAAGCAGCGTGACGGTGTGGTTTGACATGGATTCGCGCTGGATGCTCACCGATGCAGCCAGCCAAGGCAAGTCCGACGAAGTCATTACCGCCTTGGTGCGGGTGCTCGACGGTCTGCCACTGACGCTCTTACAAACCACCGTCTCTCCTCAAGCGGCCATGGCCCAATGGCTGCTGACCACGAACGAAGACGAGTTGCCGCCAGCCTTCAGTATCGAGCGAGAGTGCGTGCTTAAATCGGCTAGCGAAGATCAGGCCATGGTGAAATACACTCGCCATCTTCTGGCCACCGACGAGGTCCGTAAGCATGTAGTGGAAGGCAAATTGCCCACACAGTTGGCCTTGAGTTGGGAAGGCAAAGCCAGCTTTGTCTTGACGGAATCGCTGGTCCTGAAAAAAGTCAGCTACCTCGACGGGGTGATGGATGAAACAGGCGACAAAGAAGACAAGTTTGACGCCGATGTCATTTTGTCTACGGGCACGCTGGGCCCATTACTGACGGACTTGGTGCAGGCCTTGGGTGGCGAAATGCAGTTGGGCGCGGCTTCTTCCACCATGCCCACTTTCGCACCGCAGGCGGCTACGGATTCACCATTTGTTTGAGTTCGCCTGAGGCGATCAGGGCATTCAAGTCATTGAAGCCGCCCACCAACATGCCATTGACAAACACCATGGGGAAGGTGGACCAGCCTGTCCACATCTTCAAGGTATTGCGCTCGCGCCAGCCGCTCCAATAATTGCCGTAGGTCAGGGCGTGATAGGCCACACCTTGTGCATCCAGCGCCTTGCAGGCCTTGCCGCAATAGGGGTTGTGCGCCATGCCGACCACGACCACCTTGTGGGCTGCCATGGCCGCTTGCACTTCGGGCACCAAAGTGCGGGGGGGCCTGGCCACACCCTGACGGATGGCGGGGTGGATGTGGGCCACATCCAAAACGGGACGACTTTCTGGGGACATGATGTGCTGACTCAAAGCCTTGATGGTAAGGCTGCGTGCAGGGGAAGAGCCTCGTCGGATGTCAATTCCGTGTCAGGACAGGGGCTTGCCATCATCTCTAGGAGTGGCTTTCTTCAAGCACTAGGGTAAACGCTTAAAAAAAGCTCTATCCCGCTATGCTCTACTGATGGATGCAATAAACCGAGGAGTTGTGAGATGCAAGTTCAAATGAAAGTCAACGGCAAAGCGGTCACAGTGGACGCAGCGCCCCAAACCCTGTTGGTCAATGCCCTGCGCGAGCACCTGCACCTGACAGGCACACACGTGGGTTGCGACACCGCCCAATGCGGCGCATGTACCGTGCATGTGAACGGTCGTGCGGTCAAGTCCTGCAACATGCTGACCGCCCAGGCGCAAGGTGCTGAAGTCACCACCATCGAAGGCATGGCCCAAGCCGACGGCACCATGCACCCCATGCAGGCGGCGTTCAAAGAGTGCCATGGCCTGCAATGCGGCTTTTGCACACCCGGCATGGTCATGAGCGCCGTCGATTTATGCAACCGCCACCCCAACGCCAGTGAAGGCGAAATCCGTGAATTGCTCGAAGGCAACCTGTGCCGTTGCACCGGTTACCAGAACATCGTCAAAGCCGTGCAGCAAGGTGCTGTGGCCATGAAAGCTTAAGGAGAACGATCATGGGTGCTTCCGATTTTTCCAAACTGCCCCACATCGGTGAATCGCTTCGCCGCAAAGAAGACTATCGATTTTTGACGGGCGCGGGTAATTACACCGACGACATCGATCTGGCCAATATGACGCACGCAGTGTTCGTGCGCTCACCCCATGCCCACGCTAACATCAAAAGCGTGAATAAAACGGCCGCCTTGGCCGCGCCGGGCGTGATCGCCATTTTGGACGGTGCCGATGTGGTGGACGCCAAGATCAATGGCCTGCCTTGCGGTTGGTTGATCACAGACACCAGCGGTCAGCCCATGAAAGAGCCACCCCACCCCATCCTGGCGCACAACAAAGTGCGTTATGTGGGTGACCATGTGGCCATGGTGGTGGCCGAGACTTTGGAACAAGCCAAGAACGCGGCTGAATTGGTCGAAGTCGACTATGACGTTTTACCCGCAGTGGTCGACGTGCGCGACGCCAAAGGCGGCACCGCTTTGCACACCGAAGCCCCTGACAACCATTGCTACAACTGGGCCATTGGCGACAAGGCTGCCGTGGACGCAGCCTTTGCAGGCGCAGCCCATGTGACCAAGCTCGACTTGATCAATAACCGCTTGGTGCCCAACCCGATGGAGCCCCGCGCAGCCATCGGTTCTTACAACCGCGCCAGCGACGAATACACACTCTACGTTTCCAACCAAAACCCGCACGTCGAGCGCTTGCTGATGACCGCGTTTGTGATGGGCTTGCCCGAACACAAAGTGCGTGTAATAGCCCCCGATGTAGGCGGCGGTTTTGGTGCCAAGATTTACCTCTACGCCGAAGACGTGTGCTTGACTTGGGCATCCAAAAAGCTCAATCGCAACATCAAGTGGAACTGCGACCGTTCTGAAGCCTTCTTGTGCGACGCTCATGGCCGAGACCACTCCAGCCACGCTGAACTGGCGATCGATAAAGACGGTAAATTCCTCGCGCTCAAAGTGCACACCGACGCCAATTTGGGCGCCTACCTTTCGACCTTCTCGACGGCTGTGCCGACCATCTTGTACGCCACGCTGCTGGCTGGTCAATACAACACTCCACAGGTTTACGTAGAGGTGGACTCTTGGTTCACCAATACCGCCCCTGTGGACGCCTACCGCGGTGCAGGTCGCCCCGAAGCGACATACCTGCTCGAGCGAATCGTCAGCCGCGCTGCTTTTGAATTGGGTTTGAGCCAAGACGAGATCCGTCGCCGCAACTTCATCACCCAGTTCCCGTACCAGACCCCCGTAGCCTTGCAATACGACACGGGTGACTTCCACGCTTGCCTGAATCACGCCAACGAACTGGGCGATGTGGCCGGCTTTGGTGCACGCAAAGCTGCCAGTCAGGCCAAAGGCTTGCTGCGCGGCATTGGCTACTCCAGCTACATCGAGGCTTGCGGCCTGGCCCCGAGCAACGTGGCTGGCGCCTTGGGCGCTCGTGCAGGCTTGTTCGAATGCGGCGAAGTGCGCGTACACCCCACAGGCAGCGTGACCGTGTTCACCGGCTCTCACAGCCACGGACAAGGCCACGAGACCACGTTTGCACAAGTGGTGGCGGCGCGCTTGGGCATCCCGGTGGAGAACGTGGACATCGTCCACGGTGACACCGGCCGCGTGCCTTTCGGCATGGGCACCTATGGTTCACGTTCGATATCGGTCGGCGGTGCCGCCATCATGCGGGCGCTCGACAAGATCGAAGCCAAGGCCAAGAAAATCGCTGCCCACCTGATGGAAGCGAGCGACACCGACATTGACTTTGCCAATGGCGAATTCAGCGTCAAAGGTACGGACAAGAAAATCCCGTTCGGCCAAGTCGCGCTGACCGCCTATGTGCCGCACAACTACCCGCTGGAGACGCTGGAGCCCGGCTTGAACGAAACCGCGTTCTACGACCCAACCAACTTCACTTTTCCTGCAGGCACCTACATTTGCGAAGTCGAAATCGATCCGCAAACCGGCGTCACACGCGTGGACAAATTCACCGCGGTGGACGACTTTGGCACCATCATCAACCCGATGATCGTTGAAGGTCAGGTCCACGGTGGCTTGGTGCAAGGCATTGGCCAAGCCCTGATGGAGCAATGCGTGTATGACCGCGAAACCGGTCAACTGCTGACCGGCTCTTTCATGGACTACACCATGCCCCGCGCTGATGACTTCCCAGAGTTCAAGATCGGCCACGAATGCACCCCCTGCACGACCAACCCCTTGGGCACCAAGGGCTGCGGCGAGGCGGGCGCAATCGGCTCGCCCCCTGCGGTCATCAATGCGGTGCTCGACGCCTTGTCTGCCGTTGGCGTCAAGGACTTTGACATGCCAGCCTCGCCGCACCGCGTTTGGTCTGCCATCCAAGCCGCCAAAGCCTGAACGCCCACCCTTTCGGAGATTATTCATGTACGCATTCCAATACGAACGTCCCACCACTCTGGCTGCAGCCCAAGCCCTGCTGAGCGCTGGCGGCAATGCCCTGGCCGGTGGCCAAACCATGATCGCTGCCATGAAGCAGCGCCTGCAACAACCCGAGACCGTCGTGGATTTGGGCGGCATCAGCAGCCTGACCGGCATCCGCAAAGAAGGCAACGCCATCGTGATCGGTGCCATGACGCGCCACCAGGACGTGGCCGACAATGCCGAAGTGCGTCAGCACATCCCGGCCTTGGCCGCTTTGGCCAATGGCATTGGTGACAAGCAAATCCGCGCCATGGGCACCATGGGCGGCTCAGTAGCCAACAACGACCCGGCCGCTTGCTACCCCAGCGCGGTGCTGTCCTTGGGTGCCACGGTGCACACCGACAAGCGCACCATTGCGGCAGAGGACTTTTTCCAAGGCCTGTACACCACGGCGCTGGATGCCGGCGAATTGATCACCGCGATCAGCTTTCCCATTCCTCAAAAAGCAGCCTATGCCAAGTTCCAGCAACCCGCTTCGCGTTTTGCACTGGTGGGTGTCTTCGTGGCGCAAACGGCTACAGGTGCCCGCGTGGCTGTGACTGGCGCAGGTAATGGTGTGTTTCGCCACGCCGGTTTGGAAGCGGCCTTGAACAGCAGCTTTACGCCCGAGGCAGCTGCCAAAGTCGCGATCGACGACAGCGATCTCAACGCTGACTTGCACGCCTCTGCGGCTTACCGTGCTCACCTGATTTCGGTGCAAACCCAACGTGCGGTGAAACAGGCCAACGGATGAGTGTGGCTTTCGAATCGATCGATGCGCTGGCCCAAGCCCTGACGGGTGCGGGCTATCACGGCGAACGGCGGTTGATCACCGCCGTTTTTTTGGCCCTCAAATTACAGCGTCCCCTGCTGCTCGAAGGCGAACCCGGTGTGGGCAAAACCGAGCTGGCCAAGGCCTTGGCGCAGGTACTGGGCCGGCCCTTGATCCGCTTGCAATGCTACGACGGCATGGAGCAGCGCGAAGCCCTGTACGAATGGAATCACGCCGCGCAACTGCTGCACATGCGGGCTGCGGAACGCCAAGCCTCCACCCATGAGATGGAGCGCGAGGTCTACCAAGAACGCTACTTGGTCAAGCGCCCCTTATTACAAGCCCTGCAGACCCCATCACCTGGCGCGGTGCTGTTGATTGACGAGGTGGACCGCGCTGACGAGCCCTTTGAGGCGTTTTTGCTCGAGTACTTAGGCGAGTACCAGGTGAGCATTCCCGAGCTGGGAACCCTTTCAGCCATGGCGGCACCCATGACGATTTTGACCAGCAACCGCACACGAGACCTGAATGACGCGGTCAAGCGCCGTTGCCTGTACCAGTGGATGGATTACCCCGATCGCGAACGCGAGCTGGCGATTGTGCGCACCCAAGTACCAAAGGCCAGCGCCCGCTTGAGCGAAGAGGTGACCGAATTCGTGGCCCGTCTTCGCAGCCAACCTTTTGTCAACGCCTTTCAAAGGGCACCTGGCGTAGCCGAAAGCGTGGAATGGGCCAAGGCTCTGGTTGCGCTCGACACGCTGACACTGGACCCTGAAGTGGTGCAGGATACGGTCGGCCTGTTGTTCAAACAGCGTGAAGACGTGGCCGCCCTCACCCCCTTGCTGGACGACCTGCTCAAACCCGACTCGCCATGATTCTGGGTGACGCCCGCAGTGGCAAACTGGCCGACAACATCACCGGCTTCGGTCGGGCTCTTCGGCGTGCGGGTTTGCCGATGGATGCCTCACGCATCAGCCTGGCCATAGAGTCGGCGGCATGGGTAGGACTCGATCGCAAAGACGACCTGCAAGCCGCGCTGGCCAGCGTATTGGTCAGCCGCGAGCAGGATCTAGAAGTATTTGCACAAATGTTCAGCGCCTACTTTCGCAACCCCGAGCTGACGCAGCAATTGCTCTCGCAAATGCTGCCCAAGGCCCCGGGACAAGCGTCGGCCGTACCACGTAAAGCCCGCGTGCAAGAAGCACTTGCAGCGCGCAAACCATCGGGCCCGGCCAAGGCTCCCGCTGAAGATGAGGTCAAACTGGATGCAGCCATGACCGCCAGCGAGACGCAGCGCTTGCAGCAAGCAGATTTTCAGACCCTGAGCGCCAGCGAATACCTGTTGGTGGACCGACTGGCCCGCCGCATCCACCTGCCCTTGCCGCGCATCGAGAGTCGGCGCACCCGCAGCGGCACCCGAGGGCACCGCATGGACTGGGCCCAAACCCTGCATCGCGCGGTGCGCACCGGCGGTGAGGTGCTGAGCCTGGCCCAACGCGAACGCCGCACCCAGCCGCTGCCCTTGTTGATCCTGGTTGACGTGTCCGGCTCGATGGAGCGCTATGCCAGGCTGCTGCTGGCTTTTTTACACCAGGCCACGCGGCACACACCGCGCAAGGTGTACGCCTTTGGCACCCACCTGACCGACCTGAATGCAGCCTTTGCCCATGCCGATACCGACCACATGCTGCAACTGGCCAATGCCCAGATCACCGACTTTGCGGGTGGCACGCAATTGGGCACGGCCCTGGAGACGCTGCATCGCCAACATGCACGCGACTTGGTAGGTCGCCGTACCGTGGTGGTGTTGATCAGCGACGGACTGGACACGGGAGACGCCATTCAACTGTCTCAAGAACTGCAATGGCTCAAGCGCCATTCACGCCACTTGCTGTGGCTCAACCCCCTGCTGCGTTTTGATGGCTATGCGCCCTTGGCCACAGGTGCAAATTTACTGCACCGCCACGCCGATGGCATGCTGGCGATACATAATCTCAACAAACTCGAAGAACTGGCCAATGCCATGGCCAAATTGCTCAAAATTTAGGAGGTCCTCATGGACATGCAAGGCCAACGCCAACTCTACGTGACCCAGCAACAAGCCTGGGAAGCCCTCAACAACCCCGACATGCTCAAAGCCTGCATCCCCGGATGCGACAAGTTCGAAGCCCATGGCGAAAACCAGTACAACGTGGGCGTAGCCATCAAGATCGGGCCGGTATCGGCCAAGTTCACGGGCAAGGTCACTTTGTCGGACATCCAAGCCCCCACTTCGTATGCCTTGCAATTTGAAGCCCAAGGCGGTGTGGCCGGTTTTGGCAAAGGCCAGTCCCAAGTGAGCTTGAAGCCCAATGCCGAGGGCTGCGAGCTGAACTACACCGTGCATTCCACCGTGGGCGGTAAGCTGGCTCAACTCGGTCAGCGTTTGATCGATGGCGCGGCCAAATCTTTGGCAGAAGACTTTTTCCGCCGCTTTGACGAAGCCCTCCAAGCGCAATATCCGCGTAGCGAAACAACAGCGTCCCCAACAGCCGCGCCGGCAGCAACTGCTGAGGCCATGCCCACCTGGATTTGGGCGGTGGGTGGCGCTGTGGTGTTGGCTGCTGTGTGGTTGTTCACCCGCTGAACTATGGAAAACCTGGACATCCTGGTCCTGCGCACCCTGCGGGACTGGCGACAAGCCGGGCAGCGTGCCCTGTTGGCCACGGTGGTCCGCACTTGGGGCTCTTCGCCCCGACCTGTGGGCTCGATCATGGCGCTGTGCGAATCCGGTGCAGTGGTGGGCTCGGTATCAGGGGGATGCATCGAAGACGACTTGATCTACCAATACACCCACGGCGATATGGATCGCTTGCTGCAAGGCCCGCCCGTGAGTGTGAAATACGGCATTTCGGCCGACGAAGCACACCGCTTTGGCCTACCTTGCGGCGGCACATTGGAATTGTTGCTCGAGTTCAACCCCGATGCTTCGGCCCTGCAACAATTGATCGGTCAACTGGAGCAAGGCCAGTTGATGCTGCGCAGCACCAACCTGGCCAGTGGTCAGATCGGCTTGACACCCAGCGACACGCCCAGCGAACTGAGCTTGAACGACATCGAACTGGTCAACACCTTTGGGCCGGCTTACCGCATGCTGCTGATTGGCGCAGGGCAAATGACCGAGTACCTGGCCACCATGGCGTTATTCAATGGCTTTGCCGTGACGGTCTGCGACCCGCGTGAAGAATACCGGGGGACTTGGTCCGTGGCGGGCGTGAGCCTGAGCAGCGAGATGCCTGACGACCTGGTGCAAACTTTCAAGCCGGATCGCCGCAGCTGCGTGATCGCCTTGACGCACGACCCAAAACTCGACGACCTGGCGCTGCTGGAAGCCTTGAACACCGAGGCTTTTTATATCGGTGCCATCGGCTCGCGACGCAACAACCTGGCGCGGCACCAGCGCATGATCGAGCACTTTGAGCAGACTGATGCGTCACTGGCGCGGTTGCGCGGCCCGATTGGAATTTATATCGGCAGTAAGACGCCCGCAGAAATCGCGGTCAGCATCATGGCCGAAGTGCTGGCCGTCAAAAACGGCGTGCCCCTGCCGCGCGACATGGATGTGGCCCATGCCAAAAACACCCAACAACTGCCGCCCAACGAGCCTGACGCGCCCAGCTGCTTCATCGCTCATTGAGCCGCTTCAGTGGCGAGATTGCTCCCACGCCCATGCGTGGCCAATCAAAGTAGCCAAGTCCGCGTATTGGGGCTGCCAGCCCAGTAATTGACGCGCACGTGTGGCGTCGGCCACCAGCCGGGCTGGGTCGCCCGCACGGCGAGGCCCTTCTTGCAATGGAATGCTTTGACCTGTGACTTGACGCGCAGTGTCAATCACCTCTTGCACCGAAAACCCGTTGCCATTGCCCAGATTGAATGCATCGCTGGCCCCGCCTTGGCGCAAATGCTGTAATGCCAGCCAATGGGCCTCGCACAAATCGGCAATGTGGACGTAGTCACGGATGCAGGTGCCATCGGGCGTATCGTAGTCACGCCCAAACACACTGATGTGCGGGCGGCGACCACTGGCGGCTTGCAAGACCAAGGGGACTAAATGCGTTTCCGGTTCATGGCGCTCACCCAAGTGCCCCTCAGGGTCTGCGCCCGCGGCGTTGAAGTACCGCAGACAAACCGACTTCAAGCCATAGGCCTGGTCGTAATCGGCCAAGGCCAGCTCCACCATGAGCTTGGTGCGCCCGTATGGGTTGATGGGTTGCTGCGGATGCGCCTCATCGATGGGCACATACTGCGGCTCGCCAAAGGTGGCAGCCGTAGAC
Organism: Comamonadaceae bacterium; assembly: GCA_947454355.1. Classification (GTDB taxonomy): domain Bacteria; phylum Pseudomonadota; class Gammaproteobacteria; order Burkholderiales; family Burkholderiaceae_C; genus Limnohabitans_A. The sequence continues at coordinate 13,532 of CANGKR010000022.1, read as the reverse complement.
GAAAAAATCAGATGCTTGACGTCATGCGCCAGCATCACATCGAGCAACTGCAAGGTGTTGACCAGGTTGTTAGCGTAGTACTTGGCGGGTGCCTGCACCGACTCGCCCACCTGGATGAACGATGCAAAATGCATCACCGCATCGAATTGGCCCTGGGCAAAGACCTGATCGAGCAAGGGACGATCGGCCATATCACCCTGAACAAACTCACCGCACAACACCGCGTCTCGGTGCCCAGAAGACAAATTATCCAACGTGGTGACATGGCACCCGGCCTGCCCCAAACGCTTGACCATGTGCGAGCCTATATAGCCCGCGCCCCCCACAACCAAAATGTTCATTACTTTCTTTCGTGACGACTTGATTTTAAAAGGCGAAATTGATCGGCCACAATAGCCCATATTTGTTGCGGAGACGCGTGTGAAAAAAATCCTGCTCCTCGGCTCGGGTGAACTGGGCAAAGAATTCGTCATCAGCGCCAAGCGCTTGGGCTGTCATGTGATCGCCTGTGACAGCTATGCCGGTGCCCCGGCCATGCAAGTGGCCGATGAATGTTGCGTCTTCAACATGCTCGACGAAGCTCCCCTGCGGGCAGCCATTGCACAGCACCAGCCGGATTTGATCGTGCCCGAGATCGAAGCCATTCGCACAGAAGTCCTGCTGGAAGTGGAGCAGCAAGGCTTTGAAGTCATCCCCAGTGCCCGCGCTGCCAACCTGACCATGAACCGCGACCGCATACGCGATGTCGCCGTGGGGCTGGGTGTTCGCACCGCCAAATTCAGCTATGCCGATTCGGCTGCGCAGTTGCTGGCTCAGGCCCAAGAGATTGGTTTTCCAGTGGTCATCAAACCCGTGATGAGTTCCTCGGGCAAGGGACAGAGCGTTGCACACACCGCGGCTGATATCACTGCCAGTTGGGACCACGCTTGTGCTGGCATGCGAGGAGATCGCCAAAAAGTGATCGTGGAAGAATTCATCCACTTTGAATTTGAAATCACATTGCTCACCGTGCGCCAACGTCATGGACAGACCTTGTTTTGTCCGCCCATCGGCCATGTACAAGAACGTGGCGACTACCAATACAGCTGGCAACCTCAGGCCATGAAGCCCGAGTTCTTAAAAGCCGCGCAGGACATGGCCGAAAAAGTCACTACTGACTTAGGCGGTGCTGGTTTATTTGGTGTGGAGTTTTTCGTCACACCCACCGAAGTGATTTTCAGCGAACTCAGCCCTCGCCCACATGACACCGGCATGGTGACCTTGATCAGTCAAAACCTGAGCGAGTTTGATCTGCATGCGCGTGCGATTTTGGGCTTGCCCATCCCCCGCATCGAGTGCAGCGAAGGCGCAAGCGCCGTGGTCCTGGCCACTAAAGACGGGCACTCTCCACGCTTCGTGGGCGTGGAAGCGGCTTTGAGTGAAACTGGTGTGGACGTGCGCATCTTCGGCAAACCGACCACACGGCCCTACCGCCGCATGGCGGTCGCATTGGCCCAAGGATCGAACGCCTTGCAACGTGCCCGCGATGCGGCAGGGAAAATCAGCGTGATTTCTTGATTGAGCATCTGCTCCAATTTCAGAACCCCATTAAATTAATGAAGGCCATAGGTGTCTTCCAAGCGCACGATATCGTCTTCACCCAAGTAGCTGCCTGATTGAACTTCGATCATTTCAAGTTCCAACTTACCAGGGTTGTGCAGGCGGTATACATGCCCGATGAGAATGGAAGCTTGGCATTTTAGGGTCAGTTGATGAGGTAGGATTCGCCCATCTCTGCCACCTCCTTGACGATGAAGTCAAGGGAGTATTTAGGTTGCCAACCTGTATGCGCGCTAATCTTTTCAATGTTGGGAATTTTGTTCCAAGCCTCTGCAAAATCCTTGAACATTGCAACTGGATCAACAAAGCTAATTTCTGATGAGGTCTTTGTAACCGCCTTGATCTTTTCTGCAAGATCAAGGACGGTGGTGACGTTGTTGGGGTTGCCCACGTTATATATCTCACCTGTACGGTCGCTCTCCATCACCAAGAAAATTGCATCCACAAAGTCCTGAACATGGGTAAAAGTGCGCTTCTGCGAACCATCACCATAGACAGTGAGCGGGTTGCCCAAGGCAGCTTGCTTCAAAAATCTAGGGATGATGAAGCCCAGATCACCATTCTGTTGGGGGCCCACAATATTGAAGGGACGAATGCAAATATAGTCAAGTTTATTGTCTCGGCTCAAATTTTTTAGAACAATCTCGCACAGCAGTTTAGCTACACCGTATTCCAATCGAACCGTCAAATTAGAGGGCACTATTTTGTCGATGTCTTCGCGCTGCCCTTCTTGCTCATTGTCAGGTTGCTGGCCATAGACCTCCGAGGTAGAAATTTCCAGAAGCTTTGCGTCCATCTTCATGGCGAACTCTGCAGCGTGATAAAGCTGTCCGAGAATCATCTCACCAATGCGGCCTTTGTACTTTAGAACACCCAAAGGACCGACAGGACTGGTCAAGTGGTAGATTTGGTGGTACTTGGCGTCAGTGGGTGGCGTCCATTTTTCAAAGCTCTCGTTCACAAATTTAACTCGCGGATTGGCTGAAATTTGTTCGTCTGCTTTGCTAGAAGACAGGTTGTCAACGATGGTCAATTTGTAGTCGCGTTCTGACAGAAGTTTGCGCACCAGAAACTTCCCGATGAAACCCATGCCGCCAGTGATCAAAATATTTTTCACGTTAATTCCTACCAATTCCTTTGTATTTAACGCCCAGTGATTTGATGCTTTCAGGGTTCAGGCAATTGCGTCCATCAACAACAAGCTTTAACTTTGCAAGCTTTTGTATCGGATACTCAACGATTTCATTGTGTGCAGTACACACTAACAGCGCATCGGCCCACTCGATCAATTCATCAAGCGATTTGACATCAGAGTCCGAAAGAATGTGGGGGTCAAATGCCTTCACCGCCGCCTTCTTTTCAGTCTTCAATTTCTTGATCACGTCGAATGATGGGCTCTCGCGAACATCGCCAATGTTGGCTTTGTAGGACAAGCCATAAACACCCACTTTGACACCCTGCGTTGGCATGCCCAGTTGGTTCAGTGCATTCTGAAGCAGGTTCACCGTATAAATGGGCATATTGGAGTTAATCTTGCGTGCAAGCTTCAAAAACTCATGATCGAATCCGGCTTGGCGACCCTTTTCAATCATGTAATAAGGATCAACTGCGATGCAGTGTCCTCCCACACCCACGCCCGGCCAGTGAGGCATAAAAGCGAAGGGCTTTGTTGACGCTGCCTGAATAACTTCTACAACATCGATGTCCATGCGATAAAACGCTTGAGCCATCTCGTTCATCAAAGCAATGTTCACATCGCGAAAGATGTTTTCAAGCACTTTGGTTGCTTCTGCACTGCGAATAGAGTTTAGTTTTTTGACGTTCGAGTCAATCAGTGCGCTATAAAAATCGAAGGCCATACTGGCTGCATCATCATCAATGCCCCCCACTACGCGAGGAATATTTCCCACATGCCAATGCGGATCGCCTGGGTTAACTCGCTCTGGGCAATGCGCCAACAGAAATTTTTTGTGACTGTCTGACAGATAAGGTGCTATGACGTCTTCGCACATACCAGGATAGACCGTCGACTCAACAATGATCAACTGATTGTCTTTCAAAACTGGCTTGATCAAGTCTAAGGCCAACAAAACTGGCGACAGATCTGGCTCGTTTCGCTCGTTTACCGGCGTGGGTACGCAGACAACATAAATGTCCGACGTTTCCACTTTGGTTGAAACCTCTAGGCTTGTACCTCTAAGCAGATTGGCTGCAAAAAAATCGTCAATGGTGACTGTTCTGTCATTTATTTCTCGAACGCGTCTTTCACTGATATCAACTCCCCTGCAATTGTGGAATTTTGTTGCAGCCAGCAACGCTAAGGGTAGGCCCACATAACCCAGACCGATGATGGTGATTGTTTTGTTTATTTGCATTATTTTGATTCAAAACTTCGGAAAACACGCTCGTGGGCTTTGACGCAGGCTTCCCAAGAAAAATTGTCTTTGACGTTTTGGTGGTTCAACATTCCCATTTTGTGTCTTTCAGACTCCGACAAAGACTCAAACTGCTTAAGCGCTGATGCCAAAGAATCTTCATCTTCAAAATAAAGTGCATTCTGGCGTGTGAGCACCTTCGCATTGGACTTGCGGTCAATCGAGATGACGGGTGAGGAGCATCCCATGGACTCGAGCAAAGAAGGATTTGTGCCATCGCTTGCATGGCCATGGAGCAAGGCCATGGGATTAGCACGCAACTTTTTAAGGCGAACATTGTCGTAAATGGCGCCTAAATATTCAATATTGTCTTGACCGATATGTGGCAATACGCAAGATTCAAAAAAAGATTTGTCGGTGACCGGACCCACAATGATGAGCTTTCTATTGCCAAGTTTGGCACGCTTGAAGCCTTCAATGATGACGTTGATTTTTGTCTCTGGCACCATTCTAGCCACCGCAAGGTAGTAGGTCCCCTTGGGATATTCAAGATTGTGTCCATCGTCCTCAAACAGCTCTGTGCCATATTCGATGGTGCTAACAGGCGCCTTGTAGATTGTTGCAAACCGGTCGGTAATTGGCTGGGCATCACCGATCAGATAGTTTGAGCAATGAGCAGAAATGAATTCGCAAAAATAAAGCCATGAACGGGCAAAGTAACCCCATCGTGTGCTTTTCCATTCCAGCCCATCGGGATTGACAATCAGTTTTTTCCCAAAGAGCCTGGGTAAGACCAGAAAGAGGCCTGCAGAATACCCAAGCATGTACACATTTTTTGCGCCAATTTGACGGCACGAATGAAGCAGGCAGGCAATATCGTAGAACAGATTACAAACGGCCCGTGGAATTCTGTTTTTGAAAAGGTATTCAAAATTAGAGACAAAAATCAGATGAACTCCCTGGTACGTGGACGCCTTGTATGCCTGATATTTGGGGCAATAGACGTACACCTCGTGCCCTTGCTGGGCAAGTCCTAGGGAAAGATGCTCTGCAAAGGTTTCAAAACCGCCATAACGGGCGGGTGTACCGCGAGTACCCAGAATGGCTACGCTTAGTTTTTCCATTTAGAGGGTCGCAATTTTGATGAATCGATTTGAATAAACCAAGCCCGATAGCCCTGCATAGTAAACACCCAAGGCGCTTGCACTGAAAAAGAAAAAGGCAGGCAAAAGCGGAGCTGTGACTGCGGCCAACAGGATGAGATGGTAGAGATACCAGGGAACAGTGTGATGTTGACGCGCTGCAAAGTCTAGGTACTTGAGATAAACCACCAAGCCCCCTTGAGCAAAAATGTACCAAAGCTTAAGCGCGGTGGGCGCGAAAGGCATGTTGGCGATCAATAACAGCGGTACATAGTAAAAAGTGTAATTGAAGAAAACGTATTGAGCCGTTGATTGAATCCGCAGAGCAACGACAGCCTTTGTTGCAAAAACATAAAAAAGCAAAATAGCCGCTAACAACATCACCCTTGTTTGAAAAAGTTCTTCGAAATGACTTTCGAAAAAAAAGAAAGGGAGCGCAGAAAAAATCAGGAATAATCGGTAGAGATACTGACGCTTTTCAACATTGCCCTGAGTCACGATGTAATCGTTGTAAATTAAAAAGAGCGGATACAGAATGGCCGAAGCCCAAAATTCGTCGACTAGTATGTTTAACAAGACATAAACGATCAGAAGAAAAACGCCGATTTTTTGAACATGCAATGCAAAGGCTTCTTTGGCATAAATCAGAAAAAAAACCAAGGCACCACAAGCGCCAACCATGTTGTAAATGTTGATATAGGCAAGCAGATTGGCGTCGGGCATCATCTTTAAGATGATTACATTGGCCAGAAAGCTCAAAAAGAAAAAGATGAACTTAATCATTTTTCATGAGGGCAATGAGCGGCCAAGCGATGAGTAAAGGGTAGATGTACCTGATATAGGCCGTGAAGCCCGTTACCATAATGCCAAATAAGGAAGTCACAACCAGCAGCTGCAGAGGAATTTTGAACGAACCCGTTGCCTTTTTAAGGAAGATGAGTGTTAAGAGCGACCCCATCGCCAGAGGAACATAAGCGGGCGCAGGGCTGACCAAAGCAAAAAGTCCGCTTACCGCTAGCAAACTCCAAACAATGCCCCGTGAGATGGCGCCCAAAAAACCGTATTCTTGAAAAGTTGGAATGGTGTCAAAGTCCCGCAGCCTCATTTCCTGATCATTGAAATCAAGAATTCGACCAAGCGCCGCATCCCAATAGAAAGCTGTGAGCAAAGAAACGCCCAAAAAACCATAAAAAAGAAAGCGCCTGGGCATTAGAACAATGAGGTAAAGGGGACTTGCTATCCGCAAGATGAACATGCCCGCTATGGGAATTGCACGTGCTGTGTTGGTAGAACTGACAATCAGAATCAATAAGAAAATGATCAAAGTTTCTTTTAACAGGGTGGTAGAAAGGTGCACTCGATACGGGTTGAGTAACAGCAGCAGCATGAGTGCTCCCGTCACAGGGTAGCGCGACTTTTCTCTGATCAATTTGTAAATAAAACCATTGGTCAACGCAAACACTAACATGTTCATCAATGTGATGGCTACGATGCTTTCGCCCAAAAAATAGGCCATAACGTAATAGCCGTTATTGAATAGGCCAATCCAGTTTTCAATAATTGATTCGTAGACAGTCTCTGAAGTAGTGGCGTAAGTGACGGAATCTGGATGAAAATCCCAATTGATACCGACAGCCCTTTCAAGGCCCAATAGGACTGCTGAGGCGAGAAAAGAAAGCAGGAAAACAAGCCAAAACTTTAAATTTACAGACATATTTCAACCTACCCAAAGTTGGATAGTTGCACTGGCGGCAATGGGAAAATAATTCATTTCCCCATCACTTTGTCCAACAATTTTTCAATCATTAAAGCCTCTTTGGCACGCACCATTTATGCCTCACCATACGGTTGTAAATACTTGCATACGCCAGCATCAAAGCTAACATCGCTAACAAAGAGTACAACATTGATTGGTAAAAAATATTGGCCAAAATGCCAGCACTCAGGCTCATGAGGCCCACCATTAACCCTGTGATTGAATTGCGCACACCAGCGCTCGTGCCAGACAACCATCTGCGAACATAGCGTTGGTAAATTAAACTGTGAAAGTGCATTCTGTCGGGATGTCCCGGATGCAGTTTCTTTATTTTTCTGCGGTAAATGCTGAGCAAAACTTCGGTCACTGGGTGCACACAGACCAGCACTGCGGCAAATGCAGACACCTTCGCATTTCGCTCAATCAACATCACAGCAATCCAAGCCAGGCTAAAGCCTACAAAATAAGCACCACCGTCGCCCAAGAAAATTTTGCCCAAAGGCCAGTTAACCCAAAAAAAGCCAAAGACACAAGCAGAAAGCAACATCGATATGGCTGCGAGTTGCATGTCCCCCACTTGATAGGCAATCAACGCAAAAGAAGAAAAAGCCAAAGTTGCAGTTGTAGAAGCCAAGCCGTTAAAACCATCAATCATGTTGATGCTGTTGGCGACTCCCCCAACCACGAAGCAAGAAAACAAAATAGACACAAAACTCATATTTAACAAGGCGTCAATGCCCCAAACATCTACTCTGGTAATTGAATAGCCTGAAAGATAACAAGCTAATAATCCAGAAGCCATGGTCGCTAGCAGGCGATGTAACACACTTATTTTTTTGGTCATATCTTCGGCCAGGCCAAAGATAAAGGCTGGCTGTCCTGCCAACACAAAAATACCAATCATCGATTTGAGTTCTTGCGAGGCATTGAACCAAGCAGCACACAAACCAGCTAGGATGGCCAGACCCCCGATGCGTGGTGTCGGTGAAAAATGAAATTTTTGAATACCTACAGGGGCATCAATGCTGAAGACACCATGCCATGATTTGGTCAGAACCAACAAAACACAGACTACAAAACTTGCAATAAATCCAATAACAATCGCATCCCAAACGCCATACAATCCACTCGCCAATGCATGCTTGCTGATGAGGTTATGAATAGCATGAAGCAGAGTCATTTGATCTATTTTGATCCACTGTAGCTATTGTGATTGAATGGAAGTTTCGAGCACAGTTTATAAATAAATTAAGCTTTTCCAATGGCTCTGCGCCAAGATAATTTAATGACAGCTAGCTTCTTGGCAGCTTCAAAATTTCTACCCAAACTGATTAAAGTTAATCGCAAAGTTAAAAAAAGCAACAGCGCAAACTCAGCGACCAAAGAGGAAATCAATGCAATCAACTCTCTCTTAGGTTTGGAATATCGCTCTGGAGTTTGAGCAACATCTAAAATTTGTATCACTGCACCTTCACGCGATTCGTCTATCTTGGCCAATTCAAAATGTTTGGCAAACAATTCGAACAATGTCTCGTTGTACTTAAAATCTCGGTATTTGGACACGTAATCGCCTTCTGCAGAAGTCTTGCCATTGGTCGTCGGACTATCCTTTTCTTGCTTAGCAAGTTGGGCACGTAAGTTGGCCAATTCATGCAATGCTTGCTTAAATTCTGGGGCCGTTTCAGCCAAGTAACCTCGCAGGGTACCCAGCTTCACTTCTTGCGCAGTAACTGCAGCTTGCAATGAGGCCACCACTGCTAAGGCAGCAGTTGGGTTTGATTTCAAAACATTGCCCGATACACCCGTAGCTCTGAGTGCAATTTCAGATTGAACCAGTTTGTCTTTGGCCTGAGTCAATTGCTTCTCAAAAAACATGCGGCGCTGTTGGGCTTCTGTAGTGGCCAGTTTGGCGAGCAGCTTCTCAAGCTCTTCAACGTATGCATTTGCCAATTCTGCTGCAAACTTAGGATCTTGGTCATCAACTTCAATAGTAATTAGTCCATCTTTTCCTGCTGCTGCTCTGACATTGCTGCTCAACAAAAGCCTTGCATCTGTTTTTGTTTTGACCTCATAACGGTCTAACAAATTAAATCGCTCAATCAATTTATCTTGTACAGTGACGCTTTTTAAATACGCTAGAAACTGATCAGCAGGGTTCTTAATGACACCCACAGTACCCGCCAATCCTCCCAAGCTACCAAGATTGGCTAACATGTTGGCAGCAGCACTTTGCTGCTGCTGAGGCGGCAAGAACTGTGTCTTGGCTGTGTAAATAGGTGGCATTAAATAGCTGACACCCCATGCCAAAACAGCCACAGCTAAAGGACCCAAAACAAGCAACCTCAGATTTTCCACAATTGTTTGCACCAGATCTAAAAGACCAAACTCGTCATCAAACAATTGAGCAGCCATTCTCATGCTACTGTTTGAGTTTGGTGGTTCATTCAAAGAATTTGTCATATTAATTCTTCAGCGTCTTAATGGCCGCGGCACCAATGCCCAAGTTGCTGAAAATCTGAGTCCAGTCTTTAAGGCCTCGCATCAAAATGTTGTAGCCACTTTCTCGGTCTACTTTAGAAGGCACGACCACAGTGTCGCCAGGCATCAGTTTGGCACTTTCAAAACGACTGAAAAGTCCTGCAGTCTTTCTACTGAAGATGGAACCATCAGCACGCAACACAAATGCCTCTGAAGATTCTGAATCTTCATTCAAGCCTGCTGCGGCCAGCACATCTGCCACCGTTTTTCCTTGTCGGTAGATGAACACGTTGTCGTTGTTGACGCTACCAGCTGCAGCCACAAAAGCAGGCAAGGTGGGTACCAAAATGGTATCGCCATCCTCTAAGGGCAAGCTTGGCAAAGTGGCTTGGTCAGCATTCAACTCCAAGCTCACACGGCCTTTACTTTTAAGTGCTTTAAGGCGCGTTATTTGCGCTTGCATTTGCTGCTGCTGCTGCTGCTGCAACGAAGCAGCTTGAGTGATGCGGTCGCCTGTTAAGTTGGCCAATAAAGTTGCACTGGCACTCACACCTTGCGCCTCTAAGCGGCGTATCACTTGGTCTAAATTTTCTTGCTGTTGCTTCCGGACGCTTTCGCGGGTGAACTCGGTTCCATACACATAAGCTTGAAGCGTTAATCCACCCACTCGCTGCAGCAACTGGGGCAATGTTTCACCAGGCAGTGTTTGATAAACACCAGGAGCTGCAACTTCGCCTTCTATTTTCACCATACGAGTTTTTCGCTCGGAAGGCAGTTGAACATCGGTGCTACTTAGAATGGTAACTACGTCTCCAGGTTGTAATTCCAAGTTGTGAGCAGGTTCTTTTTGCAAGACAGCTTTTCCCAAGTTAAAGGGAATGAGTTCCACGCGAAGATCTTTGGCATTCAAGCGCTCCAATACGGCATAGTCCCAATTAATTTGGTCAACCATGCTGTTAATGCGCTGAGCAACCTCTTTGCCAGCATCTTTGGTATCTTTAAGTTTGCCAACTTCTAGGGTTTCTAATCCAGTACCCTTGGCGTCTTTGCTGTCTATGTTTTGTACCAGTTTGTTTTTACGCTTGTAATAGTCAGGCGTGATTAAAGATTCCTGGTCAGTTATCAGATCAGAGACACGCATGTTCGGCACCCAAGGGTGACGAAGCGGCTGGGCCACAGTGCCCTGCAAGGTAATGGCATTGGCAAAGGCAGGGCTAATGGGCAGGAGCGTTAGAACATCACCGTCTTGCAATGCTTGATTCAAACCATGCTGGTTGAGCATCAAGTTTTGGATCTCTCGAGGGGCTGAACTCGTTTGATTTGTCTGCGCGTTGATGCGCTCAAGCAATGCCTTTTGTTGGCTGGCAAGCGCGGACAAGCCCCCACCCATCGCCAAAACGTCTTTCACTTTAGCACCTGACGTTAGTTCATATATTGCGCCATGGTCTGTGGCACCTACCAATGCAATGCGTGGGCCAGCTGGGGGAATCATGATGACATCACCTGGCAGCAAAGAAGCGTCTTTGCTTTTATCTCCTTTGGCAATAAATTCGTACAGGTCTAGGGTGGTGACAGTTTTCCCACCACGCTTAAGTTCAATTTGCCGCATGCTACCGTTGGCGCTGGGGCCGCCACTGGCAAACACAGCGTTGACCAAGGTGCTAAGACTGTTAAGGTTGTATGTACCAGGTTGGTTAGCTTGACCCACCACATACACCGTCATGCCTCGCAATTTGCCCAAAGCAGCATTGACATTGACATTGCTGAACACGGTGCCCACTTGCTTTTTGAGTACCGACTCAAGGTCTTTCACCTGGACGCCCCCTAAGCTGATGGCGCCAATTTTGGGCAAATTAATTTGGCCATTGCGGTCTAGCGTTTGGTTGCCAGCAAAATCTACGCTACCCCAAATTTGAATGCGCACTTCGTCTCCTGGGCCCAACACATATTCATCAGGTGCAGGCGCTGCTGCATCGGCTGCGTAGGCCATAGGGTTTTCAAACAAACTGGCTCCAAACAATGGCAGCAACTTGCCCGTGCCTTCTTGCACAAACTTTTGGAACTGGCTAGGGGGCTGAACTTTGGGAACTCGCAAAGGACTTAAGTTATTGCGCTGGGCGTCTTGGGCTCCAAAGTCTGGACGAGAGGGTATAGGGGGTATTTGCGTGCTGGATTGGACCATACTAGCAGGTCCTGCCGCGTTCATGACTGCCATGCTACCTACACTTGGGACCTGCCCTTGATGTGCACCCAGTACTGCTGCGTTGCTGGTATTTTGTGTTTGAGCCCAAGTTGCACTGAAACTCGCAAAGGTACACATACCCAAGAGCAGTGCCATGCTGAGGGGTCGGGCAATAAAAAATGAATTCATTGGATAGGCTTTTTAAGGAATTTTTTGCAGGCTGCCGCAATGTAAGTTGACTGTTAATGAGAAGAAATTAACATGGATTTATGCAGTAATTTTCTTGGCCATGCTGTAAATAAAAGATAAAAAATTTAATAATTGAAAAATTAAATATGAGGCCTTGACCTCACCTAAGGTCCAACTGGATGTGAATTTTTTGGACTTTCACAGTTACATCGGGGCCGATGAACCAAAACGTCGATCGCGCTTCGCAAACCACTCAACAGCCTGCTGCAATCGCTGAGGGCTAAATTCAGGCCATAAGTCGTCGGTAAAAAACATTTCGGCATATGCCGATTGCCACAGCATGAAGTTGCTGATGCGCGACTCACCTCCTGTGCGTATAAGCAAATCCACCTCAGGGGAGTGGGCGGTGCTAAGGTAGAGCGCTAAAGCTTCTTCGCTCATTTGATTCAGATCCTGCCCAGGATGTGATTTTTGCCAGGCTCTTGTAGCCTGCAACATATCCCAGCGTCCACCATAATTGGCTGCCACAGTGAGCGTAATGCGGTTGTTGTTAGCCGTATCGACTTGCGCTTTTGCGATCAGTGACTGCAGTTTGTCATCGAAGCGACTGACGTCACCCACAATTCGCAAACGTACGCCATTGGCATTCATGTCGTTGACTTCATTTTGCAAATAAGACATAAACAAGCCCATAAGACCTGCAACCTCTTCTTCAGGACGCTTCCAGTTTTCTGTACTGAAAGCAAAAACGCTCAAGTGAGGAATGCCCATATCCGTGCAGGCTTTGACGATTTCTCGCACCCGCTTAGCTCCTGCTGCATGTCCAAGCGCCGTGGGCATGAAGCGCTGCTTGGCCCACCGGCGGTTGCCGTCCATGATGATGGCCACATGACGAGGTAAGTTGGACGGGGCGATGGTGACTGACTGAATCAAAACTCAAATAACCTCTAGCTGGTGGCGCTCAACTTGCACAACAATTGGGCGGCCCAAGATTTCCATTAAAACGGCGATGCGTTTACCGCTCACACTCTGAACTAAGCCCTGCAGATTGTCCAAAGCATTATGCTTAAGTTTGACCGCTTGGCCTGCTTTGCAAAGACTGGCGGCTTCAATGCCGATTTCGTTGAGCTTTTCTTCAAGTGAACGAATCAATCGACGCATAGGTTCATGAACAACCGCAGGCTTAAAAAAACGCTACAAATGATTGCTGCCTTCACATGATCGTACAGTGCTGATGCTCTAGCCTACAAGGGATGGCTTTAAAAAAACACCTTGGGAACATTGTTTCAAAAATAATGACTCGGTTCGCCTAAGTTATTTTTAATTTTTTAAATAATCGCATGTGAACCTCAAACCTATGCAAAGACAGGTGTTCTTCGGCCATACTTTACGAGCGCGGTTTGTCAAAAACCAGATACCATTGGCTTTGAGAAATTTCAGTAAAGGAGTATGAACATCACAGCGTATGGGACATGATTTATTTTGCGTGTGATTTAATTGAATAACCGCAAATTAAGATTGATTTTTTAATAAAAAAAAACCCCACAAAGTGAGGTCTCTTTGGAAACTTGAAATACTTTTTTTAGTATTTGAGCACCTTCAAGCAATCAGGAACTTGGCGCGGTCTTGACCTTCGATCCACTTGGGTGCTTTACCGCGACCTGTCCAGGTTTGGCCAGTGGCGGGGTCTTTGTATTTAGGGGCTACTTTATTGACCGATTTAGAGCCTGGGGATTTGGAGGCACGACCGGATGGAAACACGTCCTGAGCGGTCAAACCATACTCAGCCATCATATCGCGGACTTTTTGAA
>CANGKR010000021.1 GCA_947454355.1 Comamonadaceae bacterium | reverse complement strand
GTTGATGCCTGTCATTTCACAAATGTGCTTGTACAGCGGAATCAAAGCGTAGCCAAAGCAGAACATCCCGACCGTGATCACGGCCAGTTTGCCCAGCATCTTGGTATTGGCTGTACGCAAGTTCATGGTTGTTGGGCGCTCAGCGAGCCAGCAGAATCATCTTGGCCATGAACCCGATGAAAAACACCGCGGCCACTGATGCCAGGATCAAACCCATGCGCAAGTTGTTTTTCTTTTGTTCGGGTGTCATGAATGCCTTAGGTTTCAGCCGATCACGCGGGTAGCGGTGACGTCGAGCTTGGGTGGGTTTTCAAAGGTATGGAAGGGAGCGGGTGAAGCCACTTCCCACTCCAAGCCTTCTGCGCCAGCGCCATCGGCGTCGTTCCAAGGGCGCTGAGGCGCCTTGGCACCATGTCCACGCATGCAGGGCAAGACCACGAACAGGAAGAAGAATACCTGTGCAAAGCCAAAGAAGAAACCACCCACCGAAGCCAGCGCGTTGAAGTCAGCGAACTGCATTGGATAGTCGGCGTAGCGACGGGGCATACCGGCCAGACCCAAGAAGTGCATGGGGAAGAACGTGACGTTGAAGGAAATCAGCGACCACCAGAAATGGATCTTACCGCGGCCTTCGTTGTACATCACACCGGTCCACTTGGGTGCCCAGTAATAAAAGCCTGCGAACAAGGCAAACAAGGAGCCGGCCACCAACACATAGTGGAAGTGGGCCACCACATAGTAGGTGTCTTGCAACTGGATATCGATTGGGGCCATGGCCAAAATCAAACCCGTGAAGCCACCCATGGTGAACACGAAGATGAAGCCCACCGCAAACAGCATGGGGGTTTCAAAGGTCATGGAGCCGCGCCACATGGTCGCAATCCAGTTGAAGATCTTCACAGCGGTCGGCACAGCGATCAGCATCGTGGCGTACATGAAGAACAACTGGCCGGTCACAGGCATACCGGTGGTGAACATGTGGTGAGCCCACACGATGAAAGACAAAATCGCGATCGAAGAAGTCGCATACACCATGGAGGCGTAGCCGAAGAGTTTCTTGCGTGCAAAAGCAGGCACGATCTGGCTGATGATGCCGAAAGCCGGCAAGATCATGATGTACACCTCAGGGTGACCGAAGAACCAGAAGATGTGCTGGTACATGACCGGGTCACCGCCGCCAGCGGGGTTGAAGAAGCTGGTGCCAAAGTGACGATCAGTCAAAGTCATGGTGATCGCGCCAGCCAACACAGGCATCACAGCGATCAGCAAGTAAGCGGTGATCAACCAGGTCCACACGAACATGGGCATCTTCATCAAGGTCATGCCAGGCGCGCGCATGTTCAAAATGGTCACGATGATGTTGATCGACCCCATGATGGACGAAGCGCCCAGGATGTGCATGGCAAAAATACCAGCATCCATCGAGGGGCCCATTTGCAGGGTCAAAGGAGCGTACAAGGTCCAGCCTGCAGCAGGTGCGCCACCGGGCATGAAGAAGGAACCCGCCAGCATCAAGCCTGCAGGAATCATCAGCCAGAAGCTGAAGTTGTTCATGCGGGCAAAGGCCATGTCAGCGGCACCGATCTGCAAAGGGATCATCCAGTTCGCAAAACCGACAAAAGCCGGCATGATCGCGCCAAACACCATGATCAGACCGTGCATGGTCGTGAACTGGTTGAACAACTCGGGGTTGACCAATTGCAGGCCGGGTTGGAACAACTCGGCGCGGATCAGCAAGGCCAAAATGCCACCGATCATGAGCATGGTGAAGCTGAACAACAGGTACAAAGTCCCGATGTCCTTGTGGTTGGTCGCATAGACCCAACGGCGCCAGCCGCTAGGGGCGTGGTCATGGTCGTCGTGGGCGTGATCGTGATGGTCGAGAACGGCACTCATCTTGATTTCCTTTGATGCTTAACTTACTTGCGCGCAGCCAGCACGTCGGCAGGCTGAACCAATTGACCGGTCTTGTTGGACCAGTTGTTTTTCGTGAAGGTGATCACAGCGGCAATTTCAGTGTCAGACAGCGCTTTCCATGAAGGCATGGCACCGTTGTTCTGACCATTCAGGAGCACAGAGACTTGCTTGAGCTTGTCTGCATCCAGCACCACAGCAGAACCGTCCAGCGGCTTGATGGGGCCAGCGCCCTTGCCGTTGGCCTGGTGACAGGCCGCGCAGTTGGCCGCATAGACCTTTTCGCCACGCTTGCTCAAATCGTCCAAGGACCAGACCTTGCTCGGGTCATCGGCTTTGGCAGCTTGTTTTTTCTTTTCGCCTTCGACCCACTGCGAATAATCTTGTGCAGACACAACCTTCACATGGATGGGCATGTAAGCGTGTTCCTTGCCGCACAACTCTTGGCACTGACCGTAGTAGCTGCCCACCTTTTCGGCACGGAACCAGGTGTCACGCACGAAACCAGGAATCGCATCTTGTTTGATACCCAGCGAGTTCACAGCAAAGGCGTGGATCACGTCGTTGGCAGTGGTGATCACGCGGATTTTCTTGCCCACAGGCACCACGAGGGGGTTGTCCACGCGCAAGAGGTAGTCGTCACCTTCAGGCTTGCCGGCATTGGACATGGCACGCTGGCTTGAATCCAAAGTGGAGATGAAAGCCAGGCCTTCGCCTTCGCCTTTGATGTAGTCATAGCCCCACTTCCACTGGTAACCCGTGGCCTTGACCGTCAGGTCAGCGTTGGTGGTGTCTTTGGAAGCGACCAGCACTTTGGTGGCTGGCAAGGACATCATGATCACGATCAAGAATGGCGCCAAAGTCCACAACACCTCGACGGTCACAGACTCGTGGAAATTGGCAGGCTTGTGGCCCAGCGATTTGCGGTGTTTCCAAATGGAATAGAACATGACCGCGAACACAGCAATGAAAATCACCGTGCAGATGATCATCATCATCCAATGCAACCAGTGCTGCTCTTCAGCGATTTTGGTCGCCGCGGGGTGCAAATTCAGCTGATTGACAGCCGGGCCGCCGGGCAAATCGTTGACCGCATAAGCTGCCGTAGCCGCCCAAGCGCCCGTCCAAATGCCTGCTTGGCTCAGCATCGAAGCCAATTTATTGGAAATGCTCTTCATAGTCGTCACTAACTTCCAAGTCTTTGAAAACCTACCACCGTGTTGCTGTGGCTGCTCTCGCCTCCACACAACCTGAACGTCACGCTTGTCGCAACGCCCGCCGAATTTCTTGGGCCAACATCAACCGATGCTCGGGACGCACAAAGCGCCCCACTTCCATCGATCGACCCCGACCCGACACCTCGATCAAACTTCGATCGTCCGCACGGGGTTCGACGCGAACCCATTGCCTGTCAAACTCGGCCCGCTCGCGCTTGCCCGCTGTTTCACACTCCACGACGATGCGCGAGCCTTCAATCGAAATCCACTCCCCATCGGCGGCGTGACGGGCATAAATGAAAAATGCCAGTCCGACCACCATGACTTCCAGCCAAGCAAATCCCAGCACCAGCGTGGCACCTTGCAGCCAGAAAAACGTCCCGATCAGCAAGGAAACACCACACAGGGACAGATAGATCCATCCCAGTTGGGCCGGTGCCAATGAGCAATTTCTTTGGAGTTTCCAATCAATGGATTGACCGGAAACCCTTGCAAATGTGTATGCCAGATTTGACATGCGTCAACTTTTGTTGCCAAGTTGCTTGTTTGATAGCCAATATGGGCTTGAACGGGGCAGATTTTACCCGACTTATAAAGGGGTTTTGATAAATCTCAAGTTCAAGGTTATTCGGGTCTCGATTGCCGCAACATGGCGCGCATGTCTTCCAGGCCAATTTCACTGAGGGCTTGCACCTTGGCCCGGGCCTGAGGCTTGAGGGCATGTCCGTAAATCACTTCAAAAGTCAGTACCAATCGACCGTCGTCTTCGGGCCGGGCCAGTTGCTGCAAGGCCTGCAGCAATTGCGCATGCCATTGACGCCCTTTCAAACCTGAGTGTCGGTGCAAGCTCAAATTGCGCCCCAACTCCCTGAGTTCCAACAGCAAACGCTCAGGAGTTTCGAAGGTCAATGTGATGCGCTCCATGTCCATCACCGGCTCGGCAAAGCCGGCCTGCACCAGCATGTCGCCCCAATCGTGCATATCGGTGAACTCATGAGCAGGTGGAGTCCAGCCCTGCGCAGCGTACAAGGCTCGCAATTCACGCAAAGTGTCCGGACCCAGGCACGAGAACATGACAAACCCATCAACCTCGAGTGCTTGATGCCATTGCGACATCATGGCTTGCGGGTCGGCCGATGTGTGCAAAACCATGTTAGCCCACAACATGTCCTGCTTCGCGGGCACCCCATCGTGCACTTGTATCGGGTTCAACCAGCGAGCGGGCTGCCACCATGGCTTTTGCAACTTGGCCGTAGCCTGCTCGCGCTCGAGGAGTTGGCGGGCATAAACATGGCACTGGGCTTGGGCATAACGCGCCTGGATCAAGCCGATGGATTCCAAACCGCTGCGCAGCGGCTCCCATGCCAACCAATGTTGCGGCTGCAGTTTAATGACGTCCAGCCGCTCTTGCATACGGCGGCCCACCTCTTCATGCAGCCAAGGCGATGGGCCTGACCCCAAGACCTTCAAGCGGCGGCGCGACCACTGCGCGGCGGCCTGTGGGTCCATGGTGGGGGGGCAGGAAGATGTCAAAAGGTGAACTGTTACTGAAAAGGAGTTCGCAGTATATTGACTTCATGCGCTATGGCTTGAGCTCCTGGTTTTCTGAGGCTTTGAAATCAACAGGCTGGAAGCCCGGCTTGGCGGCGGACCGAGCCTGGTCCTGGCTGCCCAGCCAATGCGCCATCTGTAAGGTGTGGCCGGCTCGGGCGGTGTGTGATGAATGTGTCGCAGCCTTTGCCCAACCGGTTCACCGCTGCCCGCGCTGTGCGCTGCAACGACCCAGCGCTTCAGCGCATTGTCCAGAATGCCTGACAGATCCTCCACCTTGGCACGACGCATTGACAGCCGTGAGTTACCAATGGCCTTGGGTCGATTTGATTGCACAGTTCAAATACCAAGCGCAACCCGGATGGTCGGGCACACTGGCCAGCTTGATGCACAGCGCCCCCGGAGTGGAGGATGCCTTGGCCCAAGGCTCACTGTTGGTTCCCATGCCGATGCACAAGCTGCGTTGGGCAGAACGAGGATTCAACCCGGCCTTGCTGCTGGCACAGCACCTGTCGCCCGCAACCACCTGCGCAGATGTGCTTTGGCGGGTGCGGCACACACCAGCGCAGCGCAGTTTGCCAAGAAGCGAGCGCCTAAAAAACCTGGAAGGCGCTTTTCAGCTCGATCCATTGAAAACCCATCTGCTTCGCGATCGGCATGTACTGCTGGTGGACGATGTGATGACCACGGGCGCCTCATTGCGCAGCGCCACGAAGGCCTTGCTCGCTGCAGGACCAGCGAGCGTGAGCATCTTGGTCTTGGCCCGGACCGAAAGGCCTGGCACTGCCAAAAACTGACGCCCCATACCTCACAATACGCGCCATGTTTCATATTGTTTTGGTTGAACCTGAAATCCCGCCGAACACCGGGAACGTCATCCGACTGGCTGCCAACACGGGCTGTCATTTGCACTTGGTCGAACCGCTGGGTTTTTCCATGGACGACAAACACATGCGCCGCGCCGGACTGGATTACCACGAATACGCCAGCCTGACACGCCATGCCGATTGGGCCGCCTTTTTACAAACTGCCCAACCTGACTCGGCACGCATGTTCGCCTTGACCACCAAGGGCACACGCTTTGTGCACGATGTGGTGTTCCAAAAGGGCGACTTTTTGGTGTTTGGCTCAGAAACCCGCGGTCTGGCGCCCGAGCTGAGAGACAGCTTTGCGCCCGAGTGCCGCTTGAAGCTGCCCATGCGCGAAGGCCAGCGCAGCCTGAACCTGTCTAACGCGGTGGCCGTCACCGCCTATGAGGCCTGGCGGCAACATCAATTCGCCTGAGCGAGACACTCAGGGGTATGAGCGCGACAAGGATTCAGCCACACATACGGGCTTGTCAGAGCCCTCGCGCTCGACGCTCACTTCCCAAGCGAACTGCATGCCGTTGTTGTCAATCGGCGTGGCCGACAAGAGCTTCATGTTGGCACGCAAACGGCTGCCCACTGGGACAGGCGAGGTAAAACGCACTTTGTTCAAGCCGTAATTCACGCCCATGCGGGTTTGCTTGACACTGATGCCAGACTGGAAAAACTTGGGGATCAAAGACAAGGTCAAGAACCCGTGAGCGATCGGAGCGCCAAACGGGCCGGCCTTGGCCCGCTCCACATCGATGTGGATCCACTGATGATCACCCGTGGCATCGGCGAACAAATTCACCTGTTCCTGCGTAATCTCGGTCCAAGGGGTGGTGGTGACATGTTGGCCAACGCAAGCGGCCAGATCTTGGAGGGTTTCAAAGGTTTTCATGCAATGCACTCTACCGCGCTCGCGTCTTGAGGCATGTCGAACGGGGGACAAGTTTCAACAAATGGGTATTTATTAATTGTCATATCAATCATTGATCAGTCAACTAAAATAAGGGTATGTCCTTGTCAACAACCCCTTTCTATGTCGCTGGCCAGTACCGGCCCGAGCAGAGCGTGGGGCATTTGATGAACAAGGTGCTGTCCTCCATCCTGGCTCAGGCAGACAAACAACTGGCACCCTACCAATTGACTTATGTGCAATGGCTGCCACTGTTCAAGTTGCTGACCCACGATGGCATCACCGCCGCCTGGCTCGCCCGCGACATCGCCATGGACCCTGCGGCCATGACCCGGTCGCTGGACCGTCTCGAGCGAAAAGGTTTGATCCGCCGTGAGCGTTCTACCCACGATCGCCGCGCGGTGCATTTGCACCTGACCGATGCCGGCAAACAAGTGGCCATACATGTGCCTGAGGTGCTGGCCAACGTGCTCAATGGCCACTTACAAGGTTTCACTGCTGATGAATGGCAGCACATGCAGTCCCTGTTGCAACGCATGCTCATCAATGGCCAAGCCATGAAACAACCCCCATCCCTCACCGCTGCATTACCCTGCAGCCCGCGCCCATGACCATGCCCCTCAAATCGCTGACCCGTTGGCTGTGGCCGTGCCTGCTGTGCAGCCTTGCGGCCTGCAGTACACCGGGTATCGATATCCCGACCCAACAAGCCACCCGGGCTCAAGACATGCATTTGTCAGATGCCCCTTCCTTGGCATTGCCTGCACAGTGGTGGCAAAGTCTGGGTGACCCTGCGCTGGACGCACTGGTCACGACTGCCCTTCAGGGAAGCCCCAGCATGGCCACCGCGCAATTGCGCTGGCAACGCATGCAAGCCTTGACTGGTGTGGCCCGCGCCGCCAGCAGTGTGCAAGCCAGTGCCGGCGCCGACCTGACGCGTCAACGTTTTTCAGCCAATGGACTCTACCCCCGCCCCATCGCCGGCAACACCTGGGACAACGACACACTCCAGGCCAACCTGTCATGGTCCCCTGATTTTTGGGGGCAACACGCCGCTGAGTTTGCCGCCTCATGGGGTCAGGCCCGGGCCGCACAAGCCGATGCCGCAGCGGCCAGCGTGGTATTGGCCAGCCAAATCTGCAAGTCCTACATCGCCTTGGCCAGACTTTGGGCTCAACGAGACATTGCCCAGCGCAGCTTGACTCAAAAACAAACCATCCACAACCTCATCACAGCCAGGCAAAACGCGGGCTTGGACACGCAATGGGAGCTCAACCCGGCCGAAGGCAACATCGCAGAAGCCCAAGCCCAGTGGGAAGCATTGCAAGAGCAAATCATGTTGGTGCGGCATCAATTGGCCGCCTTGACCGGGCAGGCGCCTCAGGCATTGGATACCCTCCAGCCGGCGCTCTCGGCATTGCATTTGCAAGCACTGCCCGCCCATTTGGGTGCTGACTTGCTGGGCCGTCGCCCAGAGGTGGTGGCCAGCCGATGGCGCGTGGAAGCGGCCAGCCAGGATGTGGCTGTTGCCCGAACACAGTTCTACCCGAACCTCAACTTGAGCGCCTTTGCGGGCTTTAACGCCCTGGGCCTGGGTCATCTGCTCGATGCGGGCAGCCAACAATATGGCATCACCCCGGCCTTGCGTTTGCCCTTGTTTGATGGTGGCCGTCTGCAAGCGCAGTTTGCAGCACGGCAAAAAGAGCGTGATCTGGCTGTGGCGCAATACAACCAAGCCGTACTCGATGCGGTGCGCGAAACGGCAGATACCATCGACACCACCCATTCACTGCACAAGCAAATTCAAACCCAGGCGACCGCCTTGCGCAGTGCCGAGCGTCAATACGTTTTGGCGCAGCAGCGCTTTGTTGCGGGGCTGGGCAATGCCTTGGCGGTGCTGGCCACGCAAACCGCAGTGTTGGCTCAAGAACGCCTGCACATCGATTTACACGCCCGTCAACTGGACAACCAAGTCCAATTGATGAAAGCCTTGGGCGGTGGCTGGCAAGACGCCATGGTCATCACGAAGTAATGAAGCCGCTGTTCGACTTTTTAAACACGCTCCCCCGAGATCCTGAAAGCCAGCCATGACCGAACTGAACGCCTCTGAATTCAAAACCGCCCGCCGCCGCGGTCTGACGATCATCGCAAGCACCATGTTGCTGGTCGGCCTGGCCTGGGGTGGCTGGCACTGGCTGCATGGCCGCCACCATCAAAACACCGACAACGCCTATGTGGCCGGCAACGCGGTGCAAATCACGCCGCAAACCGGCGGTACCGTGGTGGCGATTGGCGCAGACGACACCGACTTTGTCAAATCCGGTCAAGTGATGGTGAAACTCGACGATGCGGATGCCCGCGTGGCTCTTGACCAAGCCCAAGCGCAACTGGCCCAAACCGTGAGAGAAGTGCGAAGCTTGTTTGCCAACAACAGCACCCTCAAAGCCCAAGTGCAATTGCGTGAAGCCGAATTGAGCCGCATGCAAACCGAAGCCAACCGGGCACAAGCCGATGTGCTACGCCGCACCCCCTTGGTGGCCAGCGGGGCTATTGGCAAAGAGGAATACCAACACGCCATAGCCCAGTCCACTGCCGCACAAAGTGCTGTGGCTGCAGCCCAATCGGCCGTATTGGCTGCACGAGAACAATTGAGCGCCAGCCAAACCCAAACAGAGGGTACCACCCTCTCCACCCACCCCAGCGTGCAACGTGCAGCAGCCAAAGTGCGCGAAGCTGACTTGGCCCTTCAGCGCCTGGAATTGCGTGCTCCGGTGGACGGTCATGTGGCCAAACGCGGTGTGCAACTGGGCCAGCGGGTGTCTCCGGGCGCTCCTTTGATGACGCTGATTGCCCTCAACCAGTTGTGGATCGATGCCAACTTCAAGGAAGGTCAACTTGACAGCATCCGCATCGGTCAGCCCGCTGAAATGCAAGCCGATGTGTATGGCAGCAAAGTGATCTACCACGGCACCGTGATCGGCATGGGCGCAGGCACAGGCGCTGCCTTTGCATTGCTGCCCGCGCAAAACGCCACCGGTAACTGGATCAAAATCGTGCAACGAGTCCCCGTTCGTATCGCCATCGACCCCAAAGACTTGGCCGAACACCCATTACGCGTGGGCCTGTCAATGGATGTAACCGTTGACACCGCAGACCAGAAGGGCAAAACCCTGAACGACACACCCCGCTCCGCGCCGTCGGTGGTGACGAACGTTTTTGACGCCCAGAGCCAATCGGCCGACCAAAGGGTTGAGCGCATTATTGCCACACACTCAGGACGCCAAGCGCGCTGAGCCTGGTGAGCCATCCCACACACGCTCCGGGCGCGATGCCGCCCTTGTTTGGCACAGCGCTGCTGCTGGGCACACTGTCTTTGTCTCTGGCCACATTCATGAACGTGCTGGACTCTTCGATCGCCAACGTGTCGATCCCCGCCATCTCTGGCGACCTGGGCGTCAGCCCTGGGCAAGGCACCTGGGTCATCACCAGCTTTGGCATTGCCAACGCGATATCACTTCCACTGACCGGATGGCTCTCGCAACGCTTTGGCGCGGTGCGCTTGTTCACCATGAGCGTGTTGATGTTTGTCTTGGCCAGCTGGTTGTGTGGCCTGGCGCACTCGCTTGAAATGCTGGTGTTTTTCAGAGTGCTGCAAGGCTTGGTGGCCGGGCCGATGATCCCCCTGTCGCAAACCCTTCTTCTGAGCAGCTACCCGCGTGCCAAAGCCGGCACCGCATTGGCTCTATGGGGAATGACAACCTTGGTCGCACCTGTGGTCGGACCCTTGCTGGGAGGTTGGTTCACGGACACCCTGAGTTGGCCGTGGATTTTCTATATCAACATCCCAGTGGGTTTGTTCGCGGCGGCATTGACCTGGAGCATCTATCGGGAACGCGAAACGCCAATACATAAATTACCCATTGACACCATCGGCCTGAGCCTACTTGTGACTTGGGTGGGTGCCTTGCAGCTCATGTTGGATAAAGGCAAAGAACTTGATTGGTTCGCCTCCAACACCATCGTCGGCCTGGGTCTGGTGGCATTGGTGACCTTTGCCGTGTTTGTGGTGTGGGAGTTGACGCAAGCGCATCCGGTGGTGGATCTGCGCCTCTTCAAAGGACGCAATTTTGCCTTCGGTGCATTCACCCTGTCGGTGGCCTACGCACTGTTTTTTGGCAACGTGGTGTTGCTGCCTTTGTGGTTGCAACAATGGATGGGCTACACAGCCACCAATGCAGGCATAGCCTTGGCCCCAGTGGGCGTTCTGGCTATTTTGATCACACCTTTGATTGGCAAAAAAATCACCGTCTGGGACCCACGCCGCATCGCCACCGTGGCCTTTCTGGGCTTTGCCTTGGTCCTGTGGATGCGCTCGCAATTCACGGTGCAAACCGACATGATGCAGATTCTGATCCCTACCGTGATGCAAGGCGCGGCCATGGCGATGTTCTTCATTCCTTTAACCACCTTGACACTGACGGGTATCTCACCTGAACGTATCCCTTCGGCGGCAGGTTTAAGCAACTTCACTCGCATCACGGCAGGTGCCATGGGCACGTCGATCACCACAACACTGTGGGATAGCCGCGCCTCATTGCATCACGCGCACATGACGGAATCGCTGATCCAGGGCCAAGGGATTTTTGGTATCACTTTGGAGTCACTGAAAGCGTCAGGCTTGAGCTCAGAGCAAGCCCTGCTGCAAATCAACCGAATGATCGATCAACAAGCCTACACGCGGGCGGCTGATGATATTTTTCTGGCCTCGGCGATGATTTACGTGGGTTTGATTGGTTTCATTTGGCTGACCAAACGACCTTTGCCGCTTCCCAGCCCCCTTGGGGGTGGCAGCGACTCGGACCGTGGAGGCCGAGCGCGCTGAGGCGCCACCCCGTCATCAGATCAGATCCACCACCACATTGCCCAAGGCTTGGCCGCCTTCCACGGCTTCATGGGCTTGCACGATCTGAGCCAGCGGAAAGCGCGGGCCGATGCTGTGCTGCAATTGACCGGCTTTCATCAAACCGGTCAGGTGCTCCAAGCCCCAGGCACGGTCCTCAGGTGTCAAGTCGTAGACCAAGAAAAATTTGACTGCGATGGAGCCAAACAACATCGCTCTGAAGTTGATGGTGACTTCCGGCGCGTTCGAGCCATAGCAGACCACCGTACCATGCGCAGCCAATGCGCCTGCGGTGACCAATGCAGCGGTGCTGGCAAAGTCCATGTCGATGATGACCGACACACCTCGGCCTGCGGTCAGGGCCTTGACACGATCGGCCACCGATTCGGTCTTGTAATAAATAGCGTCCTTCATGCCCGCGGCGCGGGCATGGTCGGCCTTGACTTCGGAGCCCACGGTGCCGATCACCCGCCCACCCGCCAGCGAGACCAACTGCGTGATGTAGTGACCCACAGCCGACGAAGCCCCCGTGACCAAGACAGTTTTGTCTTTCAAATCGCCGGCCAGGCGCACGGCCTGCACGGCGGTCAAGGCCGGTATGCCCAGGCAAGCACCTGCAGCAAAGTCGGTGCCTTCAGGCAAAGCCACTGCTTGGGCTGACGGCAAGGCGATGTATTCGCTGGCCGTGCCCAAGGGACGCGCCCATTGCCCGTTCCAGATCCAAACGCGCTCACCGATGCGAGCTGAAGATACACCCGCGCCCACGGCTTCGATCACGCCAGCGCCATCGCTGTGCGGCACGATGTGCGGATCGCTCAAGGGACGGGCACGGCGAGATTTGACATCCGAGGGATTGACCCCCGAGGTGTGCAAGCGCACCCGCACCTCATCCGGGCCGGGCTCGGGCAGGGGCAAGTCGCCCACCACCATCACGTCGCGGGCTTCTCCGTTGCGGCTGTAGTAGGCGGCGCGCATGGCTTAAACCTTCTCGAGGATCAAGGCAATACCCTGTCCCACGCCAATGCACATGGTGCACAGGGCATAGCGCCCGCCTGTGGTGTGCAGGCGGTTGATCGCCGTTGTGACCAAACGTGCACCCGATGCGCCCAGGGGGTGTCCCAAGGCGATGGCGCCGCCCCAGGCGTTGACGCGCTCATCGTCGTCCTGCAAGCCCAGCAAACGCAGCACCGCAATGCCTTGCGCAGCAAAAGCTTCGTTCAACTCGATCACATCGAGTTGCGCCAAGCTCAAGCCCGTCAAGGCCAAGACTTTCTCCGTGGCCGGTGCCGGGCCAATGCCCATGATGCGGGGCGCCACACCAGCAGTCGCCATGCCCACCACACGGGCACGGGGCGTCAAGCCCTGGGCTTTGGCGGTGGCTTCGTCGGCCATGAGCACAGCGCAGGCGCCGTCGTTGACACCGCTGGCATTGCCGGCTGTCACGCTGCCATCCGGCCTGACCACGCCTTTGAGCTTGGCCAGCGCTTCCAGGCTGGTTTCGCGAGGATGCTCATCCTTGTCCACGATGATGGCGTCGCCCTTTTTCTGGGGAATGGTCACAGGGCAAATTTCGCGGGCCAGGTGACCTGCTTTTTGTGCAGCCACAGCTTTCATTTGGCTGGCCAAGGCCATGCGGTCTTGCGCTGCGCGTTCGATTTTGAAGTCATCGGCCACGTTTTCTGCGGTCTCGGGCATGGTATCCACACCGTATTTTTCTTTCATCAACTTATTGATGAAGCGCCAGCCGATGGTGGTGTCGTACACCGTGTTGTTGCGGCTGAAGGCGCTTTCCGCCTTGGGCATCACAAAGGGCGCGCGGCTCATGCTCTCGACCCCACCGGCAATCATGAGGCGGGCTTCGCCAGCCTTGATGGCGCGGGCTGCGGTGCCGATGGCGTCCATGCCCGAGCCGCACAGGCGGTTGATGGTGGCGCCAGGCACTTCCATGGGCAAGCCGGCGAGCAAGCTGCTCATGTGGGCCACGTTGCGGTTGTCTTCACCGGCCTGGTTGACGCAGCCGTAAATCACATCGGTCACGGCCGCCCAGTCCACCTGAGGATTACGGGCCATCAGGGCCTTCAAGGGAATGGCCCCCAAATCGTCAGTGCGCACACTGGACAGAGCGCCGCCGTAGCGGCCGAAAGGGGTGCGGATGGCGTCACAAATATAGGCTGCGTTCATGGTTCATGTCTCTCTGTGAAAACAGCCAGCAGTATAGAACCCGCAGGCTCACAAAAACAGTGACAATGTCGCCCATGCTGATCCAACCTTCCCAAGCCGATGTGCGGCGCTTTTTTTGCGGTGTCTATGCCAAGGCTCGAACCGCCGCACCGCTTGAGCCCATGGAAATGCTGGTCAGCCAATGGATCGCCGAGCACCCCGAATACCATGCCGAGCTGTCCGATGTGGAGGCGGCTTTGGCCAGCATGCACCAGGTCGACCCGAACAAAGACAGCGCTTTTTTGCATTTATCCATGCACCTGTCGATCAGTGAGCAGTGCAGCATCGACCAGCCCCGCGGAATTCGCCAGGCGGTGGAACTGCTCACCCACAAGCTCAACTCCCTGCACGATGCACACCATCAAGCCATGGAATGCCTGGGCCGCATGGTCTACGAAAGCCAAAAAGCAGGCCGCATGCCCGACGGCGAGGCTTACATAGCCTGTGTGCAGCGCCACGCCACACGCGACTGAAATCACATCGGCAAACAAGCACAGCCCTAAAACACGAAGCCCGCGTTCAGCGGGCTTTGAAAGACTGCAAAGCGCCCCAAAGGCGCTGAGCGCTCAGCGAAATTTCGACTGGGGAACGGTCTTCAGTTCAGAATTTTGCGAACCCACATAGTTGGCCAATGCCTTGAGTTCATTGTTGCTGAACTGCTTGGCAATGCCGCCCATCACGCCGTTGTTGCGGCCCCAGGTGGCCATGTTTTCAGTCTTGTAGGACTTGAGGGCTACAAACAGGAAGTCTTTGTGCTGACCTGCAATCTTGGGGTAGCTTGGATCGATGGGCTTGGAAAAGTTGTCGCCATGGCAAGAAATACAGGCGCCTTTTTTCAGCAACTCGGCCACTTGGGCATCTGGTGCAGTGGCCACGGGTGCGGGGGCGTCGGTTTTGCCGTGCTGTTCGTAATAGGCCGAGATGTCAGCGATGTCTTGGTCCGTCAAGCTGGCAGCGATACCGCGCATGGTTGGGTGCTTGCGGTCGCCCTTTTGGTAAGCATGCAAGGCTGAAGAGATGTACTTGGCGTTTTGACCCGAGATCATGGGCACTTTGTAGATCTCAGGGAAACTGGCTTGGTAGCCCTTGATGCCGTGGCAACCAATGCACATCGCAATTTTTTGCTCAGCGGCTTTGGCATCGCCCTTGACTTCTTGAGCTTGAACTGAAAAAGCCGTCACAGAAGCGACAGCCAAGGCGAACAGAGAGGACAACAGCTTGTTCATTTTGAGAACACAATGACGTGTAGATTGAGAAAAATCAATTGAGGATTATATCGGCCGAAATCCGTTTATCCTGACAACTTCCTTTTTGAACCTCATAACCCTCTTCATCATGAAATTTCAAGGCACCGACAACTACGTTTCGACCCAGGACCTGACGCTGGCTGTGAATGCGGCGATCACCCTGAAACGCCCCCTGCTGGTCAAGGGCGAGCCTGGCACCGGCAAGACGATGCTGGCCGAGGAAGTGGCCGACGCCCTGGGGCTCAAGCTGATCCAGTGGCACATCAAATCGACCACCAAGGCACAGCAAGGCTTGTACGAATACGACGCGGTGAGCCGTTTGCGCGACAGCCAATTGGGTGACGAAAAAGTCAAGGACATTGAAAACTACATCATCAAGGGCGTGCTGTGGCAAGCCTTCACTGCGGAAGAACCTGTTGCCATCCTGATCGACGAAATCGACAAGGCAGACATCGAGTTCCCGAACGACCTCTTGCGCGAGATCGACCGCATGGAGTTTTATTGCTATGAAACCCGCCAACTCATCAAGGCCAAAACCCGCCCACTGGTGTTCATCACATCCAACAACGAAAAAGAATTGCCCGACGCGTTCCTGCGCCGATGCTTCTTCCACTACATCAAATTCCCAGAAGCTGACACGATGAAGCAAATCGTGGCGGTGCACTTCCCTACCCTCAAGCAAGACTTGCTGGCCGCGGCCCTGAAAACTTTCTACGACGTGCGCAATCTGCCGGGTCTCAAAAAGAAGCCCTCGACCAGCGAGCTGCTCGACTGGCTCAAGCTCTTGGTGGCCGAAGACATCCCGCTCGAAGCTCTGCAAAGCGCTGACCAGAAAGTCTCCGTGCCGCCGCTGGTGGGCGCCTTGCTCAAAAACGAGCAAGACGTGACCTTGTTTGAAAAGCTGGTGTTCATGAACCAGCGCAACCGCTGAAGCCATGCAACGACGGCCCCTCTTGAAAGAAGGCGTTGCCGACGCCGTGGGCTTTTTAGGCGGCAGCCTGGCTGGCTTTTGGGTCGGGCGCTGGCTGGGTCTGGACATCTTTGCCTCGGGCTATGGTCCGGGCACTTTGGTGGCGATCTTGCTGGTGAGCCTGGGTGGTGGTTTGGGCTTGCACGCTGCCAAAGCCTGGGGCGCCAAACAAGACAACAAGTCTTGAGGCCCAGGGAATCCGTATGACTCACTTTGCATCCTCTGTGACCCTGGTGGGCCAACACGTCCAGTTGCAGCCCTTGCACGCCTCGCACCACGACGACCTGGTCGAGGCCGTGAAAGACGGGGAGTTGTGGAACCATTGGTACACCTTCATCCCCCCACCCGAGAAGATGCAGGCCGAGATCGAGCGTCGATTGAGTTTGCAAGCGCAAGGCAGCATGACCGCGTTTGCAGTGATCGCGCCTGATTCAGGCCGTGCAGTGGGCATGACCACCTACATGAACATCGACGCAGCCCACCGCCGCGTGGAGATCGGCTCCACCTGGTACCGCCAAAGCGTTCAACGCGGCCCGCTCAACACCGAAGCCAAGCGCTTGTTACTCGGCCATGCCTTTGAGCAACTGAACTGTATAGCGGTGGAGTTCCGCACGCATTTCTTCAACCAGCAAAGCCGCCGCGCGATCGAGCGTTTAGGTGCCAAGCTCGACGGCGTTCTGCGCAATCACCAGATCAATACCCACCCCCTGGCCAGTGGCGCCTTACGCGATACCTGCGTTTACAGCATCCTCGCCAGCGAATGGCCTAACGTGAAAGCGCATTTGGACTACCAACTCCTGCGCCCCCGCAACCTCTGATAAGCCCACACCATGCTGATCGATTTTTTCTACACCCTGCGTGCAGCCAAAGTGCCGGTCTCGGTGCGCGAGTACCTGACCTTGCTTGAAGCCCTGAAAGCCAATGTGGTGGGGCCTGACTCGGATTCTTGCAGCATTGACGACTTCTATCACCTCAGCCGCACCGTGATGGTCAAAGACGAGAAGCACTTTGACAAGTTCGACAAAGCCTTTGGTGCCTACTTCAAGGGCGTGGAGATGCTGACCGACTTCACCAAAGAAGTGCCGCTCGATTGGCTGCAAAAGATCCTGGAAAAAGAACTCACCCCCGAGCAAAAAGCGGCCATTGAAAAAATGGGCTGGGACGAGTTGATGGAGACGCTGAAAAAACGTCTGGAAGAACAAAAAGAGCGCCACGAAGGCGGCAACAAGTGGATCGGCACGGGCGGCACCTCGCCATTTGGCAATGGCGGCTACAACCCGCAAGGTGTGCGCATTGGCGGCAAGGGTGGCAACCGCAGTGCTGTGAAGGTCTGGGAGCAACGCGCCTACAAAGACTACGATGACACGCAAGAGCTGGGCACCCGCAACATCAAGGTCGCCCTGCGCCGCCTGCGCAAATTCGCCCGCGAAGGTTCGGCCGAAGAACTGGACTTGCCAGACACCATTCGCTCCACCGCAGCGAACGCAGGATTTCTGGACATCAAGATGGTGCCCGAGCGCCACAACAACGTCAAAGTGCTGTTGCTGATGGATGTGGGCGGAACCATGGACGACCACATTGCCCGCGTGGAAGAACTCTTCTCCGCGGCCAAGGCCGAGTTCAAACATCTGGAGTTTTATTACTTCCACAACTGCGTTTACGACTTCATGTGGAAGAACAACAAACGCCGTTATGCCGAGAAGTTCGCCACCTGGGACATCCTGCGCAAGTACAACAAGGACTACAAACTGATCTTTGTGGGCGATGCCACGATGAGCCCTTATGAGATTTTGCAGACTGGCGGCAGCGTGGAATACAACAACGAAGAACCAGGCGCCGAGTGGCTACAAAGGCTGACGCACACCTTCCCCAAATTCGCGTGGATCAACCCCGAGCCGCAAGGGGTGTGGCAATACCGCCAGAGCATCTCGATCATCCAGCAACTGATGAGTCAGCGCATGTTCCCGCTGACCCTCAAAGGTCTGGAAGACGCGATGCGCATGATGAGCAAGTAGGCCCTCCAAACAAGTGGGCAGCTAAGCTGGCCACTGAGAACACGCACTGTATGGCTGCTTCAAAGGGGATTTGAGCAACCATCGATAACACATGAATCACAAAAATCACTTTGCATTTGACAACGACCCACTCCACCTGTTGACACGCCGTCAACTGCTGCTGAGTTCAGCCGTCTCGGGGCTGACTTTGGCCAGCGGTATGGCACAGGCCGATGCATGGCCCAACAAGCCACTGCGCCTGGTGGTGCCCTTTGCGCCTGGCGGCAGTTCAGAAATTGTGGCCCGCGCCTTGGCGGGTGAGATGGCCAAAACCATCGGCCAAAATGTGTTCGTCGAAAACAAGCCCGGTGGGGCTGGCAATATTGCGATGCAAGAAGTTGCCAACGCCACCGATGAACACACCCTCATTCTGGGACACATCGGCACCTTGGCAGTGAATCCCTATATTTTTGCCAAACTGCCCTACGACCCCATCAAAGACTTCACGCCCATCACGCTGATTGCCAAAGTACCCAGCTTGTACGTGGTGCACCCCGATCTGCCTGTGAAGAATCTGAAAGAATTTGTGGCCTATGCCAAAGCCAAACCCGGCCAACTCAATTACGGCTCGGCGGGCAATGGCAGCGCCGGGCATTTGGCGTTTGAATACCTCAAGATGGCCACCGAAACCTTCATGCTGCATGTGCCCTATCGCGGCACCGGCCCGATGTTGACTGACCTTCTGGCAGGCCGTTTACAAGCCGCCGCTGTAGGTGCTCCTGCATTGCTGCAATTCATCAAAGCCGGTAAGTTGCGCTGCATCGCCACCGGTACCAGCACACGATTAACGCAGTTACCTGATGTGGCGACCGTGGCCGAACAAGGCTATAAGGGGTTTGAAATGACACAGTGGTACGGCCTGCTATCGCCCAACAAAATGGCCAAGCCCAACATTGACAAGTTGGAAAAGGAGGCCATGGCGGCAACGCGAACCCCCGTGGTGCATGACAAACTCAGTCAAGACACCGCGCTGGCCATCGGCAACACACGTGCCGAATTTGAAGCCTTCATTAAATTGGAACAAGCGCGCTGGAAACCCGTCATTGCACGCGCCAGCATCAAGCCCGATAGCATGTAAGCCGCCGCAAGAAGCGACGGCCCTTTTCAGTCAGCAGTTCAGTCTGCGTAGCCAGGCAGCTCGCGGTCCAGCACCCGCATACGGGCTTCAAAGAACAGGCGCTCGCGCTCAGCGCGGGGATGGCGGTCATCCGGAGAAGGCGTTTTGACCCGGGCGATCACCTCGGGGCTGAGCACTTCAATCGGCTGCCCCGTGGACAAGGCCATGACCTGAGCGCGGCAGACGCGCTCGAGCTTGTACAAGCGGCGGTAGGCTTGCGCCACGGTTTCGCCGGTCACCACCACACCGTGGTTTTTCATGAAGAGGATGGGCTTATCGCCCAAGCAAGCGGCCAGTCGCTCGCCTTCCTCCAAACTGCTGGCCAGACCTTGGTAATGGTCGTCATAGGCAATTTGCCCGTCAAAGAAAGCGGCTGTCTGGCTCGCCGAAATCAAGCGGTTGTCCTTGAGCATATTGAGCGCCATGGCCCAATGCTGATGCGTGTGCAACACCACATTGGCGCCCGTGATGCGGTGCAGCGGCGCATGAATGCACTGCGCCGACAACTCGACCACGCCATGGCCTTCGACCGTGCGGCCGGCTTCGTCAAAAATGATCATGTCGCTGGCCCGCGCCTCTGACCAATGTAAGCCAAAGGGCAAGACCAGGTAGTGGCCTTCACGGCCTGGCACTTTCATGGTGAAGTGGTTATCGATGCCCTCTTCAAGTTCATCGGCTACGGCCATGCGCAGGGAAGCGGCCAAGTGCACTTTGGCGCGGTGAACGGGATCGGTCGAACCGACCGGGTGTAAAGAATGGACAGACATGGTCACCTCATGGTTCAAAAGATGCTTCATTGTGCACAATTGAGCGTTTTGCACCAGAGGCATTGTGCGGATGCCGCTCGTGCTGTGTCAATCCAACCTGCAGGAACCCCATGAGCCCAGCTTACATCGTCGGAGAAGTCACCGTTCACAACCCCGAGGGCTATGCCCAATATGCCCAAAAAGTGCCGGGCACGATTGCACAGCATGGCGGCCAGTACCTGGTGCGCGGCGGCAACTCCACCCAACTGGAAGGACAAGCCCAAGGCAGTCGCCGCGTGGTCATCATGTTCCCCAGCCGAGCCGCCGCTGAAGCCTGGTACCACGGCCCCGAGTACCAGGCGATTCTGCCCTTGCGGCAAGCCAACTCCGAAGGCCACATTGCCTTGGTCGATGGCCTGGAGGCTTGAACTTTCGGGGCAGATGAACATCTGCACCTGCGCCCTGTAAAATCAAAGTGGCTGTCGCCGTAGTTCAATGGATAGAACGAGTGCCTCCTAAGCGCTAAATACAGGTTCGATTCCTGTCGGCGGCACCACACCGTACGCAAGCGACAGCCCCTGTGGGCTCTGGCCCCTACCATGGGCGCATGTCCACCGCCAACCCCCTGCTGAATGCACCCATCTTGCCGACCATTTGGCGCATGAGCGTGCCCAATATGGTTGCAATGCTGGCTGCTGCATTGGTGACCATTGCGGAAACCAGTTACGTGGGCCAGTTGGGCACCGCGCCCTTGGCGGGTATGGCCTTGGTGTTTCCCTTGGTCATGCTGCAACAAATGCTCTCGACGGGTTCGATGGGCGGCGGCATTTCATCGGCCGTGAGCCGTGCCTTGGGCGCAGGGCAAGAAGATCGTGCCCAATCGCTGGCCCTCCATGCCACGGTCATTGCGCTGGGCTTGGGCCTGCTGTTCACCGTGCTGTTTGGCGTCTTTCGCATGGAACTCTTGCAAGCCATAGGCGGTCAAGGCGAGGCCCTGCACCAAGCCTCTCTGTATGCCGCGGTGGCCTTCATGGGTTCGGTCAGCGTGTGGCTGGCCAATGCTTTTGCCTCGGTGATTCGCGGCTCGGGCAACATGAAAAAGCCTTCCGCTGTTTTGCTCACCGTGTCGCTTTTTCAAATCGTCATCAGTGGCAGTCTGGGCTTAGGGCTGGGGCCGGTGCCGCGCCTGGGCATGGTCGGCGTGGCCTTGGGGCAGTTGTTGGCATTCACGGGAGGCGCCATTTACTTTGGCTTGTACCTGACTTCTCCTGCCAGCCGTGTGCGCCTGGTGTTCAAGGGGCCTTTGCGTTGGGTGGATTTCAAGGACATCCTCAAGGTGGGGGGCATTTCGAGCATCTCGTCCATCCAAACCGTGTTGACGATTTTGATACTGACGCGCTTGGTCTCGCAATACGGCACCGAAGCACTGGCCGGTTATGGCATCGGCACACGGCTGGAGTTTTTGCTCATCCCCATCACCTTTGCGATCGGTGTGGCCTGTGTGCCCATGGTCGGACTGGCCATAGGCGCGAACCAAGTGCAACGTGCGCGGCAAGTGGCTTGGACAGGCGCCACCATGGCAGCGGTCATGATCGGTGTGGTGGGTTTGATCGTCTCGATCGAGCCCGATGTCTGGAACCGCATGTTCACCGACTCGCCCACCGTGCAAGCTTTTTCCCACCAATATTTCGAATGGGTCGGTCCGTGGTACGCCTTGTTTGGTTTTGGCTTGTGCCTGTATTTTGCGTCGCAAGGCTCGGGCAAGGTCATCGGCCCGGTGATTGCCGGCACCATCCGGCTGGCCATGGTCGCAGTGGGCGGTGTGTGGTTGCTGCGCACGGGCGCCCCCGCCACCGATTTGTTTGCCTTGGTCGGCGCGGCCATGGGCGTGTATGGTTTGGCTTCAGGACTGGCCATGTACTGGACGTCGTGGGGTCCCAAGGCCTGAACAGCTACACGGCCACGAACCCCTTATTGGGCAAAGCTCCAGTGAGCTTGGGGGTGTTAAGCCTTCGAGGGGCAACCCTGCCACCGCGCTGGTGCTTGAGCCATTGCTCCACCACGTCCCAGACCTGCGGCGAGCCTTGGTGACGGGCCGCTTCGGCCACGGGCGCCCAACCGGCTACCTTGTAGATTTTGCCGGACTCGATCAATTGCCCGTTCAGGCGCATATCGCCAATGCGAGTGCCCATGCGGGCTGCGGGGTTGCAACTGTAGGTCAAGCCGCCCACACGCACCATGTCGCCGCCTTGTTGGTAATAGGGGTCGGGGTTGAACAGGTTGTCGGCCACATCTTCGAGAACGGTTTTGATCATCTCGCCGGTCATGTCGTTGACGGTGGCATAGGAATAGGTGGTGGCCGTCATGTCGAGCAGCCACTCGCGGGTGATGGCCTGCCCGGGCAAGAGCGTGGTGCCCCAGCGAAAACCCGGCGAGAAAGCGATTTGTGCGCCTTGCACATCCAGCAAAGCGTCGATCAACAACTGGTCGCCCGTGCCGTTGAAATTACCCCGGCGGTACAAGAGCCCTTCCGACACCCCTAACTTTTCAGACAACCGGTCCTGATAGGGTGCACGTATTTTCTTGATCAGCGCCGCCATCTCGGGGTCGGGCGGCAACATGTTCGAAAACACCGGCAAGAGCTTGTAGCGAAAGTCGCTGACTTTTTTGTCCTTGATTTCCAGATCGAGCACACCCAAAAATTTGCCATTGGAGCCGGCATTGGTGACGATAGTTTTGCCGCCAGGGTTGGACACCAGCGTGGCGACCGGCATGCCATCGTGGGTGTGGCCGCCCAAAATCGCATCAATGCCCCGCACACGGCTGGCCATTTTCAAGTCCACATCCATGCCGTTGTGACTGAGCACCACCACCACCTGGGCGCCCTGTGCGCGTGCCTGATCGACCACGGCCTGCATGTTCTGGTCTTGTATGCCGAACTCCCAATCCGCCACCATGTAGCGAGGGTTGGCAATCGGGGTGTAAGGAAAGGCCTGGCCAATGATGGCGCAGGGCACGCCTTGAATTTCACGCACCACAAAGGGCTTGAAGACCGGGTCACCGAAATCGGCTGTCTTGATGTTTTGCGCCACAAAATCGATTCGGCCCGCGAAGTCCTTGTCGATGATTTCTTTCACCCGCTCCATACCGAGGGTGAACTCCCAATGCCCGGTCATGATGTCCACGCCCAGCAACTTGCAGGCGTCCACCATGTCTTGGCCTTGGGTCCACAAGCTGGTGCCAGAGCCTTGCCAAGTGTCACCGCCATCCAGCAGTAAGGCCCCCGGGCGGCTGGCCTTCATGCGCTTGACCAAAGTCGCCAAATGCGCAAAGCCGCCCACCTTGCCGTAGCGCCGGGCTGCGGTTTCGAAATTCAAAGACGTCAAGGCATGGGCTTGCGCGGTGTTCGGGCGCACATTGGCCGTTTGGAGCAAATGCTGGCCCACCAGATGCGGCAGGTGGTCCTGCATGGCCCCTACCCCAAGGTTGACATTCGGCTCGCGGAAGTAAATCGGCATCAACTGCGCATGGCAGTCGGTCATATGCAAGAACGAGACCTGACCAAATGCAGGCATGTCGTACAGACCGTTAGCGGCCTTGCCAGCACTGGCTTGCGCACAGGTGCCCATGCTCATGCCGGCCATGGTGCCTGCGCCCATGACCTGAATGAATTCGCGCTTACTCAGGTTCACTGATTGACGGGGGACTGCGGGTCCAAAAGCAAGCCCACCACGTGACGCACTTGCGCTTCCGTCAAGATGCCCATATGCCCAGCACGGGGCATGTTGGAGCAGGCGTTGTAGGCCTTGGCATTCCAGATTTTGCCCCAGGTGTATTCGACTATGGCCTTGGACTCAGGGCTTTGGGGATCCACCACACCACGCAGTTTGCCGTAGTTGTAAAGGCTGGGGCCGATGGTGCCGTAAGAAATTTCTTTCTTGTCGATCTGATGGCAGTTGTAGCAATTGCCACCATTGGCCATTTTGGCGTCATCGGTCCAGGTGAGGCCGCGGCCATTTTGCGCAATCGCTTCACCTTGG
Source organism: Comamonadaceae bacterium (assembly GCA_947454355.1). GTDB lineage: Bacteria > Pseudomonadota > Gammaproteobacteria > Burkholderiales > Burkholderiaceae_C > Limnohabitans_A. The sequence goes on along the minus strand of CANGKR010000021.1, from coordinate 2,833 downwards.
CGCCAATCGCCCAAAAATTGTCCGTCTGAAGGCCATTGGATGCTTTTGAAATTCAACGCTTCAATGGCTTGACTGGTTTTGTCGTCCAAGCGTTGACCGGTAGCGTCCGCTTCACTGCAAGCGCGGTTGGTTTCATCGGTAGCGGTGATGCGTTCAACCTTGGCAATGCCTTCTGTGCGGAAAGAAGCTTGCACGATGCGGGTGGTGAGCGCCGAAATTTCAGCTGCGCCTGGGCCCGACGCACAGCCTGCGATGCCTAAAGCCACGGCCGTCACGGCGGTCCAGAGGGTGAGTTTTTTCATGTGGTGATCCCTTTCAACGCTTGATGGCCGGGGCCACCGAGACAGCGCCTTTGGCGTTCACACCCAAATAGGTGGACAAGGCGATCGTGGCATCACTGCCGAAACCGGGGTAGGGGAAACGCTGCTGCCGGTAGCAATCGTTCAAGCGCAATTGCATGCTCCACATTTGCCCGTTGGACACGCGGTATGCCGGCCAGGCAGCAAAACCCACGCCATCGCCCGGGTTTTTGCTCAGATAAGGCAAGTCTTGCAATCGGATCCGTTTACCTTCTTCGCCGTGACAGGACGCGCAAGAAAAATCATGCGTGCCGCCGCGTTGGAAAAACAAACGCTTGCCGACTTCGAAAAAAGTTTTTTCTTGCACATGCGCTTGCGGCAGGTTGAACTTGAGCCCTTTAGATTCAGCAGCGACCCAAGTGGCCAATGCGGTCACATGGCTTTGCTCGCCTTTGCCGAACGGTGTATTGGCAATCTCGGCAGCATTGAAGCCTTGGAGTTTTTCCATGCAAGTGACCAGGCGAGACTCGAGGTCTTGCACGCGCTGCGTGTCTGCAAAATAACGAGGCAACTCGACAAAAACACCTTTGATCACACCCGGGCCTTTGCCCAGGTCGCATTGTTCGAGCGTGGCCTTTTTGGGGCCACGCACTTGTTTCCACAGGTCTTCGCCTTTGGCTTCAAACAATTCAGCGGGATTACCATCGGCGAGCATCGCGCGGTATTCGTCAATGCTTTGACTGGCGGTTTTTTGCGCCAGGGCCGAAGTCACGGACAACGCGGACAACGCGCTCAGTGCCAGGGCGCAGGCTGTGTATGCATGTGTGCGCATGAGGTGCCTCAAGCCACAGTGGCTTCGTCGGTGCGTGACTCGCCTTTGTTGTCTTTCCAGGTCACGGCAATCTTGTCGCCTGCCTTGGCGCCTTTGATCACAAACTGCATGAACGGATTTTTGGACACCGCAGTGCCCCACTCGGCCGTCAAGATCTGTTTGCCATTGAGGGAAGCCGTGACTTCCTGGATGTGCCATGCAGGCACTGTTTTGCCGGCCGCATCTTTGCGTTGACCGGTTTCCATTTCGTGGCTCATGAGCACACGCACAGTGGTTTTATCGCCAGCGGCTTGGGCGCGGATGCGCATCGGATCGGCCATGGGGAACTCCTGGTTATTAGGTAGGTGTGGGATGGGTAGGGCTTAACCGCCGCAACCGCCCAAAGTGACTTTGACTTCTTTTTTGGCCCACAGGGCCTTGCCATCGGCCATGATGGCCACGGCATACACATCTGAGGTTTGCCCCATCTTGGCGCGGGTCAGGAAATTGTTTTCCAGACTCTCTGAGCTGTTGAAAATGGCCACCAAGGCCAAAGGATTCTTTTCGACCAGCAAGAGCAAATGCTTGACGCCAGGCAAGTTGGTGCTGATGCCCATAGGCACCACAGCACCGTTTTCGGCAATGTCTGGCGCAGTGAGCGTCACGTCTTTGCTTTCGCTCAGGCTGGCGCCACCGGCAGCCTTGACGGCGTCTTGAATCGATTTGGCTTCGAAGGCGTTTTTATTGAATGCTGCTTGAGCAAATTGGGGGAAGCCTGCAGCGGCCAACAGGCCTGCCACAGCCACGCTGCGCTGCAGTGTCTCGCGACGTGTATGCATCGGTGATCTCCTAGTTTGAAGGGCTAGATCTTAGGGGAATATGCAGGCTCAGGAGGCCCGGGCTCGGGAAAACCCCGCACTTCACAGTGACTGGCGGCCTTTTTCCAGGCGCTGTTCGAGATAGGCTCCATAGAAGTCGGGCAAAGAAGCCCCTTCCAGACGCTCGGCCACTTCTTTGCCGTTGGGGCCGAAAAACAGCACCGTGGGCGCCACCGACACCCGCCAATGCCGGATCAATTGGCCATGCGTGGTGGCTTGTCCGGCAAAGTCTTGCACCGGCTGAGGACTGTTCATGTCCAGCTGCACCACCTCCACACCGCTCTTGTGCATGGGCGCCAAATAACTTTGCCGGGCCACGCGGCAGTAGGGGCAGCCTTCCAGACTGACCATCACCACCAGGGGCTGCTTTTTTTTCAAAGCCGCAGCCAAAGCCTCACGCAACACAGTGGCTGCGGGCAAGGTGGCATCGACGCTTTGGGCGCGAGCTGCGCCTGCCAAGGCCAGCAAAGCCCAGACCCCCATTTGCCGGCGGTGCAGTGAAAGTGAGCAGTTCATGGATGGCAAAATGAGGAAAAGGAGCAAAACTTGGAACTTGCAAGTTTATTGGAAACCTGTGGCGACACCACAGTGCTGGCTGCGGCCGGTGCCCTGGTGGGCTTTGTGTTCGGCTTGACGGCGCAGCGCACACGCTTTTGTACACGCGCCGCCGTGATCGAAAGCTGCCAAGGACAACTGGGGCCCCGCTTTGCGGTGTGGTGGCTGGGTTTCAGCGCCTGCTGGCTGGCCGTGCAAATTTTGGTCATGCTCGGTGCACTGCAGCCGCAAACCTCGCGAATGACTTTGTCTGACACCGGCTCAAAACGGTGACGACCCCGATTCACATC
>CANGKR010000020.1 GCA_947454355.1 Comamonadaceae bacterium | reverse complement strand
TTGAAATAGTTTTGATGGACTTTCCAAGGCTGTTGATCGCCTTGCTTGGGCAGCAGCATGGCCGAGCGTTGCACATACCCTGAGTTCAAGTCAAAAAAAGATTGCGGGTTCACAGGACCGTTGGGGATCGGTTCGGCCCGGGTCTGGCCGTGACGGTCCATGTGCAAGAGCAAACGGCAAACGTAGTGGGCGGTCAAATCTGCCTTGAGTGTCCAAGACGCATTCGTGTAGCCCAAAGCCATGAAAGCGTTCGGCAAGTTGGAGAGCATCATGCCTTTGTAGGCCAAAGCATCTGCAGGTGCGTAGGGTTTGCCATCCACGCTCCATTCGATGCCACCCAGCACACTCAACTCCAGTCCGGTGGCCGTGACCACCACATCGGCGTTGAGAGACTGGCCGCTGCTCAGCAACAAACCATGGGGTGTGAAGGATTTCACCGTGTCGGTCACCACTGACACGCGTCCCTGCCTTAACTGGGCAAACAAATCGCCATTGGGCAGTGCGCATACCCGTTGGTCCCAAGGCTTGTATTGAGGTGTGAAATGCCGCAAATCAAAATCACGGGGCAGTTGTCGGCGGGCCATGTCCACCAGATAGCGTTTGATGGCCTGCGGGCGATTGCGGGAGAGCTTGTAAAAAAACATGCCGAGCAGTACGTTTTTCCAACGTGTCAACGCGTACGCCCAGGTGCTGGGCAGGTAACGATTCAGGGCATTGGCCAAGCGGTCTTCGGCGGGGCGCGTCACCATGTAAGTGGGTGAGCGCTGCAGCATGGTCACATGGGCTGCAGTTTTGGCCATCTCCGGCACCAGGGTCGCTGCCGTAGCTCCGCTGCCGATCACCACGACCTGTTTGCCGCTGTAGTCCAGATCGCGCGGCCAAAATTGGGGATGCACCTTGACACCCTCAAACAGTTCTTCGCCTTCAAAGTGAGGTTGGTGCGCTCTATCGTAGCGATAGTAACCACTGCACAGGTATAAAAATCGGGCCTTCAAGGTGTGGGTTGGATCGCCCGGTTGGCGCACATAAGTGATTGTCCAGCAGGCTTCAGGGGACGACCATTGGGCCTGACTGACTTTGCAGCCGTAGTCGATGCGTTGGGTGATGCCAGTTTCGTCAGCGGTTTCCTGGATGTACTTCAAGATCGACGGCCCATCGGCAATGGCTTGTCGTTCTGCCCAAGGTTTGAAGTTGTAGCCCAGGGTGTGCATGTCTGAATCTGATCTCACACCGGGGTAGCGGAACAAATCCCAAGTGCCGCCCAGGTTGGCGCGGGATTCAAGGATCTTCCAGGTCTTGTGGGGCAACTGTTTTTGCAAATGCCTTGCTGCTCCGATGCCTGACAAACCCGCTCCCACAATCAAGACATCCAGAATGTCATCGGTATTGGCATTGGTGGTCGGTGCGGGTGTGTTGGGCATGAACTGTTGGGCTGAGTGGTTGTGGGCATACACCCATGTATGGTTCATTATCTCTCTTATGGCCATGGCCTTGTGAGAGACTCGGGTGGAAAAGAATCATGGGGTACAACTTGCAGACTGACAATGACAACACCGCCTGGGCGCAAGAAGCCCGCCTGTGGCAAAACGACGAGTGGACCGCCCGCGTGATCAAAAATGACGACGACGACGGTTGGGCTGTGGCCATGTACAAAACGGGCCACAGTGAACCAGCCTTGGTCGGACCTTGGACCATGGGGCGCGATAAAAAGAACCCCAAGCCTCTGGATAACTCAGCTTTCCTGACTTTGGTGAAAACTGCGCATGAGTTTGTGCGCCGTCATGAGCAGCAGCAACATGCAGCCTTGCACCCACAGGTGAGCATCGCTTGTGCCCAAGGCGTTATCACTGTGCAGTTGGATATTGACCCCGATGAAGACAGTCCGTCGGCCCTGCTCAAGGCCATGGATGCAAAAGGGGACATCTTGGCCGAAAGCCCCGTAGAGCCCTCATTTGCATTGACCCGAAGTTCGGCGCAGCGCTGGATCGATTCAGGCTATGTCCGACCCGCATCGGGTTCGCTCCGGGCTTGGGATTGAATGGCTGAGTCAAGCCCACTCAAGCCCTGGCAGGTGCTGGCAGGGGGAATGTGCGGTCTGGTCTTGACGATCGGACTGGCCCGTTTTGCATATACGCCCTTGTTGCCCCTGATGCAAAGCCAGACCGGCTTGACTGACGCAGGAGCCGGCGCCCTGGCTGCGGCCAACTATGCGGGTTATATGAGTGGCGCTTTGTGGTTCGCTTGGGTGGACGATGTGAGGTGGCGTCTCCGCCTATATGGCGTGGGCTTATGGCTGGCGCTGTTGATGACCGCGGCCATGGCCTTTTCAGCTTCACCCCTTTGGTGGGCGGTTTGTCGTTTTGTGGCCGGCTGGTGTGGCGCCACGGGCATGCTCTTAGGATCGGGCTTGGTGCTGGGTTGGCTGATGCGGCAAGGTCAAGTGCCGCAATTAGGGCCTTTTTTCATGGGCATTGGCTTGAGTGTTGTGGTCACCGCTTTGGGCGCCTGGGGGTGGACTAATGTGTGGCCCAACTGGACCAGTCAATGGATGGCTTTTGCCGGTCTGGGTTTGCTGTTCGCTTTGCCAGCTTGGCGGTGGCGTCCGCCCGTGCCGCCTGCGGTGCTTTCCAACGCGGCTCAAAGCGCTACCAGCCTGTCCCGTCGCTGGTTGATGACCTTGTTGCTGAGTTACTTTGCCGCAGGTTGGGGGTTTGTGATCAGCGCCACCTTCACAGTAGCCATTGTGGAAAGAGAACCTGCTTTGTCAGGGCAAGGCCCCTGGGCTTGGGCGATGGTGGGACTCGCCGCTATGCCTGCCGTGTTTGTGTGGGACCGGGTTGCACGCCGTTGGGGAGACAAGCGGGCCTTGCTGATGGCTTTTGGTTTACAAACCCTGGCCATTGTTTTGCCGGCCTGCTCGGGAAGTCTGTGGGCCGCACTTGTGGGTGCATTGGGCTATGGCGCCACCTTCATTGGCATCGTCAGCATGACCTTGGCTTGGGTGGGGCGCCGATCACCGCAAAACCCAGGCAAGGCGATGGCGCGACTCACGCTCAGTTATGGGGCCGCCCAAATCGTGGCCCCGCTGGTGGTGGGTGCCATGACCCAAGCCACGGGGTCATTTCATGCCGGTTTGTGGTTGACTGCTGGGGTCATGGCCCTTGGCATGCTGTTGTTGGCCACATTGCCGCAGGACTAAAGCCCCAGGCTTTGCAATTGCACCGTTCCTTTGGGGGTGTTCAAGGTGGCGATGATATTGGGCTCGCCTTCGGTGATGGTGACTGGTGCCAGTCCCAAGGCATCGTACGCCGTTTGCAGTTTATCGGCACTGGGGTGCTGTATGGCCAAGCTTTGCAGTGAGACCCCAGAGCGTGGCAAACTGTTGCGGGGATGGAGCTTTAGCGGCTCGGTCGCCAGCGGTTTGCCCCATTGGATCAAGCTGGGCAGGGTGCCCTGGAAGAGGCGTTGTCCATCCGCCCGCACCGAAATTTGCCAATTTAAAACGCCCTTGGAGGTACGCCTGCTGGCATGCACCGCCGGACCTCGGTCGATAGCCAGCATGCGCAAAGCCATGCGTGCCGCCTGCAGATCGGGGGTGCTGGCTACAAAATGCACCAGACGGGGTTCTGTGGCCACGGCCGCTTGAAGGGCTAAGTCATCCATGTCAAACCAGCATGTCGGTCGCTTCTTGGCCGGGCGGACCGCATCGAGGTTGATCGCGATGATTTCCAAATAGGCCAAGGGAAAGGTTGGTGTGGCGATTTTGAACAAGCGGTTGTGCGTGCCATACAACTCGTGTTCGCCGCCAGGGGCAGGGGTGATGCCCATCGTGGTTTCGCACCACTGCACGCCCGCATCCAGGTTGGCCGCCACCACGACCAGGTGATCAATGTCTGTTTTCATGCCCCCGACCTTACCATTGGTGGCGAGCCCTGGCCTGTGGCGCAGGCTATACCTTGGGTGACACCGCTGGCACCATTCTTCGGGTGAAATCACTTTCAGCCTTGGTGGTCAAGGCCCCATCTGGAGACGCGACATGAATTTATTTGATCTGAACGGCAAGGTGGCCGTCATCACCGGCTCATCCCGCGGTATTGGCCGTGCCATAGCGGAACGCATGGCCGAGCATGGCGCCAAAGTGGTGGTGTCATCCCGCAAAAAAGAAGCCTGTGACGAGGTGGTCAACGCCATCAACAGCCGATTTGGCCCTGACCGAGCCATCGCCATCGCAGCCAACATATCCTCCAAAGAACATCTTCAAAGCTTGGTGGACCAAACCCTTGCGCACTGGGGGCAGATCGACATCTTGGTGTGCAACGCCGCCAGCAACCCTTACTATGGGCCTCAAGCCGGAATCGCGGACGAACAGTTCCGCAAAATTTTGGACAACAACATCGTCTCCAACCATTGGTTGATCAGTATGGCCGCGCCGCAAATGACGTCTCGCCATGCGGGCTCCATCATCATCGTGTCATCGATCGGAGGATTGCGCGGCTCATCAGTCATTGGCGCCTATTGCATCAGCAAGGCGGCAGACATGCAGTTGGCGCGCAATTTGGCGGTTGAATACGGTCCACACAATGTCCGAGTCAATTGCATTGCGCCCGGCCTCATCAAAACCGACTTTGCAAAAGCGCTTTGGGAAGACGAGGTTATGCTGGCCAAACGCACTGAAACGACGCCACTTCGACGCATTGGCGAGCCCGACGAAATCGCGGGTGCCGCAGTCTTTTTGGCCTCGTCAGCAGGCTCTTTCATGACCGGTCAAAGCTTGGTCATCGATGGCGGTGTGACCATCTGAGGGTCAGGATAAAGAACAAGTTCAGCCTTTGAGGAAGGCTGAACTTCACCTGCTCAGCGAAGGTTCTCGTTCTCGCCTTCTTGGACGCGGCGAGCGCCGGTGAAGCGCTTTTTCCAATAGGCTTCCCGCATGTCATCGACACGCACTGAGGAGCCGGAGCGGGGCGAGTGGATGAATTTGCCTTCCCCTACATAAATGCCCACATGGCTGAAAGTGCGGCGCATGGTATTGAAAAACACCAAGTCTCCGGGTTTGAGTTCGTTGCGATCGATCACTTCGGTCACGCTGGCTTGTTCGTCAGCGCGGCGCGGCAGGACCAGGCCGACCGACTTTTCGTAAAGGTGACGCACGAACCCGCTGCAATCGAAGCCGCTGTTTTCGGTGGCACCACCTCGACGGTAGGGTACACCCAGCAAGCCCATGGCTTGTACCAACAAGTCGGTGGCTTTGCCGCTCACAGACTGGCGGGCCTGGTTCCATTGATCTCCCAATTGGGCCACCAGTCCCTTCTCCAGGGCCAAGCGGTCCAACTCGTCATCGGTGGGGGCCGCCACAGCATTCAGGCTGGCCCAAATCAGTAATCCAAAAATCAAACGCATAGCCTTCAAGCTTAACCTGTGGTGACCTTGCCGTCAATGATCTTGAGGCACCATTTGAAGAATCTTTCGTAAGGTCATGTTTTCATTGATATTTAGCGTTTTCTTTATTTTGGCTTGAGAATGTTCAGGCCGAGTTCGCGGCCCCTGCGACAATGGAGCGTTGAACCCCTCGGAAGTGGACCATGCTTTTGGAATGTACTGAATCTCAACTGGTGCTGGTGGATTACCAAGCTCGTTTGTTACCCGCCATGCTGGACGGCTCCAGCACTTGGGCGCAGGCTGCATTGCTGGCGCAAGTGGCTCGGCAGTTGAGTGTGCCCGTTTGGGGTACCGAGCAAAACCCCTCTGGTTTGGGCTCTATGCCTCCTGAAATCCGCCAGCATTGCGACAAGGTCTTGGCCAAAATGCACTTCAGTGCGGTGGAGGAGGGATTGGGTGAATGGTTGCGACCCGAAAAGTCGGCGCCCAAAGGCAACGCCCGCAGTTTGCCCAAACATCTTCAAAAACAGTCTGATCCAGACAGAGAGACCATCGTCATTGCAGGCTGCGAAGCACACATTTGCTTGCTTCAAACCGCACTGGATTTGCTTGAAGACGAGTTTGACGTTTGGGTGGTCACCGACGCCTGCAGTTCACGCACTGAGCGCAACCGCGACGCTGCGTTTGACCGCTTGGCCGGCGCCGGGGCCGAATTGGTCACCACTGAGATGGTGGTGTTCGAATGGTTGCGCACCGCTGAGCATCCGGATTTTAAATTCGTGCAGGGTCTGATCAAACCCATGGCCAAGGCCTGATTCAGCCTTTGCAAAGTCAGTTTGCCGCAAGTCCCTCATGAATAATTATGAATTCACAAGGCGTGGCGCCAGACCATCTCATGGCAACCTCGTCTTGTTCTCTGGAATTCATATTGAGGAGACGTTCCATGGGCATTTTTGCTGATTTCCACGCCCGTTCAATCAACGACCGTGACGCCTTCTGGTCCGAGCAGGCCAAGTTGGTGGACTGGAAAGTCCAGCCCCAGCAAATTTGTGAATACAACAATCCGCCGTTTGCCAAGTGGTTTGTCGGTGGACAAACCAACCTGTGCCACAACGCGGTGGACCGCCATTTGGCAGATCGTGCCGATCAGGCCGCGTTGATTTTTGTCTCCACCGAAACCGATCAAGAAATAACCTACACCTTCCGCGAATTGCATGCTGAGGTTCAGCGGATGGCGGCCATCTTGCAAGATTTGGGTGTCGTCAAAGGCGATCGCGTCTTGATTTATATGCCCATGATCGCCGAGTCTGCCTTCGCCATGTTGGCCTGTGTGCGGCTGGGTGCGATCCACTCAGTGGTGTTCGGCGGCTTTGCTTCACATTCATTGGCCACCCGCATTGAGGACGCATCCCCCAAAGTCATCATCAGCGCGGACGCGGGTTCGCGTGGCGGCAAAGTCGTGACTTACAAGCCGTTGCTCGACGAAGCCATCCAGCTCTCGGCCCACAAACCTGCCAATGTGATCATGGTCGATCGCCAACTGGCGGCCTTTACACCCGTGGCCGGTCGCGATGTGGACTTCGCCACCGAGCGTGCCAAGCACATGGATACTGTGGTGCCTTGCGAGTGGGTTGAGTCCACCCACCCCAGTTACACCTTGTACACCTCGGGCACCACAGGCAAGCCAAAGGGTGTACAGCGCGATACCGGTGGTTACACCGTGGCTTTGGCGGCCAGCATGCCGCATATTTTTGAGGGCAAGCCTGGCGGTACGTTTTTCTGCACCAGTGATATTGGTTGGGTGGTGGGTCACAGTTACATCATCTACGGCCCACTGATCGGCGGCATGGCAACCATCATGTACGAGGGTCTGCCCATCCGTCCCGATGGCGGCATCTGGTGGAGTTTGGTCGAGAAGTACAAAGTCAACGTGATGTTCAGTGCGCCCACCGCTATTCGGGTGCTCAAAAAACAAGACCCCGCATTGCTCACCAAATACGACCTGTCCAGTTTGCAGGCCTTGTTCTTGGCGGGCGAGCCGCTTGACGAGCCGACCGCCAAATGGATTTCGGAAGGTCTCAACGGCAAGCCCATCATTGACAATTATTGGCAAACCGAGACTGGTTGGCCGATCCTGAGCATTTGCAATGGGGTGGAAAAAGCCCCGAGCAAGTTTGGCTCGCCGGGCAAGGCCATCTACGGCTACAAAGTCAAGTTGGTCGACGACCAAAACGGCGAGGAACTGACGGGTGCGAACCAAAAGGGCGTGCTGACCATCGAAGGACCTTTGCCGCCCGGCAACCTTCAAACCATCTGGGGAGATGATGAGCGTTTCGTCAAGACCTACTGGAAGACCGTGCCCGGTAAATTGGTTTACAGCACCTTCGATTGGGCTGTGCGCGATGAAGATGGTTACTACTTCATCCTTGGCCGCACCGACGATGTGATCAACGTGGCGGGTCACCGCCTGGGCACTCGCGAAATCGAAGAGAGCATCTCCAGCCACCCCAATGTGGCTGAAGTGGCGGTGGTGGGTGTGGCCGATCAGCTCAAGGGTCAGGTGGCCATGGCCTTTGCCATCGCCAAGGACACCTCGGGTCTGACCGACACGGCCGCCCGACTCCAGCTCGAGGGTGAAGTGATGAAGGTGGTGGATTCGCAATTGGGTGCTGTGGCCCGGCCATCACGCGTGTTTTTTGTGAGCGCCTTGCCCAAAACACGCAGTGGCAAGTTGCTTCGACGTGCAATTCAAGCAGTCGCTGAGGGTCGCGACCCGGGCGATCTGACGACGATGGACGATCCTGCTGCATTGCAACAAATTGTGGACCTCATCAAAGCCTGACCAGAAAAGACCCCTCGCGGGTCTTTTTTGGGAGGCAGTGAAGCGATGTAAGTTAGACATCGGCGAAGCCATGGCACAATGCGATGGTTACTTCGGCCCTTCCCATGCCACAGTCGCATCCGCCAACCGGTTCAGCCGTGTCGCGGAAGGTATACATCAACCAACTAATGTTTCCTCAAGGGGAACGGAGGTCAGCGAAAAATGAGCGAGACTAATTCCGTCTACGCTGCCTATCAAGGCAACACCTATTTATTTGGCGGCAACGCCCCGTATGTCGAAGAGATGTACGAGAACTACCTGGCCAACCCCGGTAGTGTTCCTGATTCCTGGCGCGAATACTTCGATGCCCTGCAGCACGTGCCTGCGGTCGATGGTTCCAATGCCAAGGACGTCCCTCACTTGCCTGTCATCAATGCCTTTGCTGAGCGCGCCAAATCTGGCGGCACCAAAGTCGTCATGGCCAGCGAGACCGTCGAGATGGGTCGCAAGCGTACTGCTGTTCAACAGCTGATCGCCGCCTACCGTAACGTGGGTCAACGCTGGGCCGACCTTGACCCCTTGAAGCGCACCGAGCGCCCCCAGATCCCCGATTTGGAGCCGTCTTTCTACGGTTTCACCGACGCCGATCAAGAAACCGTGTTCGATACCAGCAACACTTTCTTCGGCAAGAAGAACATGTCCTTGCGCGAACTGCTCAATGCTTTGCGTGAAACTTATTGCGGCACCCTGGGCGCTGAATACATGTACGCTACCGACCAGGCTGAAAAACGCTGGTGGCAGGAAAAGTTGGAAAGCATCCGCAGCAAGCCCAATTTCAATACCGACAAAAAGAAAAACATCCTCGAGCGCCTGACCGCTGCCGAAGGCCTTGAGCGTTACTTGCACACCAAGTACGTCGGACAAAAACGCTTCTCCTTGGAAGGTGGTGAAAGCTTTATCGCCGCCATGGACGAGTTGATCCACCTGGCTGGCCTCAAAGGCGTGCAGGAAGTCGTGATTGGCATGGCTCACCGCGGCCGTTTGAATGTGCTGGTCAATACCATGCGTAAACTGCCAGCTGATTTGTTTGCCGAATTCGATCACACTGCGCCCGAAGAGCTGCCGGCCGGTGACGTGAAATACCACCAAGGTTTCAGCTCTGACGTGAGCACAGCCGGTGGCCCAGTGCACTTGTCTTTGGCCTTCAATCCCTCGCACCTGGAGATCGTCAACCCTGTGGTGGAAGGCTCAGTGCGCGCTCGCATGGATCGCCGCGCAGACCCTCACGGCAAGCAAGTGCTGCCGGTCTTGGTGCACGGTGACGCCGCGTTTGGCGGTCAAGGTGTGAACCAGGAAACTTTTGCATTGGCTCAGACCCGTGGCTATTCCACAGGCGGCACAGTGCACATCATCATCAACAACCAGATCGGTTTCACAACCTCAGACCCACGCGATATGCGCTCGAGTGTGTTCTGTACTGACATCGTCAAGATGGTTGAAGCACCAGTCTTGCACGTCAACGGTGATGATCCCGAAGCGGTGGTTTTGGCCACTCAATTGGCACTCGAATACCGCATGGATTTCCAAAAGGATGTGGTCATCGACATCGTGTGTTTCCGCAAACTCGGCCACAACGAGCAAGACACGCCAGCCCTGACGCAGCCGCTGATGTATAAAAAAATCGCTGCGCACCCTGGCACGCGTAAATTGTTTGCCGACAAACTCAGTGCCCAAGGTTTGGGCGCGAGCTTGGGCGACGACATGGTCAAGGCCTACCGTGCCGCTCTGGAAGAAGGCAAGCACACCGACGATCCGATCCTCACCAACTTCAAGACCAAGTTCACCGTGGACTGGTCGCCCTTTATGGGGAAAAAGTGGACAGATGCAGGTGACACCGCCATTCCTTTGTCCGAGTGGAAACGCTTGGCGACCAAGATTTCGACCATTCCTGACTCGGTCACTCCGCATCAATTGGTCAAAAAGGTCTATGACGACCGCGCAGCCATGGGCCGAGGTGACATCCCGGTCGATTGGGGTATGGGCGAGCACATGGCTTTTGCTTCATTGGTGGCCAGCGGCTATCCTGTGCGTTTGTCCGGCGAAGACTGCGGTCGAGGAACTTTCACACACCGCCATGCGGTGATCCACGATCAAAAGCGTGAAAAGTGGGACATCGGCACCTATGTGGCCTTACAAAACGTGTCCGAGAAGCAGGCGCCCTTTGTCGTCATCGACTCGATCCTGTCCGAAGAAGCCGTCTTGGCGTTCGAGTACGGTTACGCTTCCAACGACCCCCACACCTTGGTCATTTGGGAAGCCCAGTTCGGTGACTTCGCCAACGGTGCGCAGGTGGTGATCGACCAGTTCATTGCCTCTGGTGAAGTCAAATGGGGACGTGTCAATGGTTTGACCTTGATGCTGCCGCATGGCTATGAAGGCCAGGGCCCAGAGCACAGCTCTGCCCGATTGGAGCGGTTCATGCAACTGGCAGCGGATACCAACATGCAGATCGTGCAGCCGACCACGGCCAGCCAGATCTTCCACGTGTTGCGCCGTCAAATGGTGCGCGACTTGCGCAAGCCATTGATCATCTTCACGCCAAAGTCCTTGTTGCGTAACAAAGACGCGACATCACCTGTCTCCGAGTTCACAAAGGGTGGTTTCCAAACTGTGATTCCCGAGAACAAGACGCTCAAGGCTGACAAAGTCAAGCGCGTATTGGTGTGTTCCGGCAAGGTGTACTACGACCTGGTCAAAAAGCGCGAAGAATTGGGCGCCGATGATGTGGCCATTTTGCGTGCTGAACAGCTCTATCCTTTCCCGCACAAAGCCTTTGCGGCCGAGCTCAAAAAGTACCCCAACGCCACCGAATTGGTGTGGACTCAAGACGAGCCTCAAAACCAAGGCGCTTGGTTCTTTGTGCAGCACTACATCCACGAAAACATGCTCGCCGGTCAAAAGCTGGGTTACTCCGGCCGCGCCGCATCAGCTTCGCCAGCGGTGGGCTATTCCCATCTGCACCAGGAGCAGCAAAAAGCGCTGGTCGAAGGCGCTTTCGGCAAGATCAAAGGTTTTGTGCTGACCAAATAAGTCGGTACTTCAAACTCATTCATACAAGAAAGAATTGAAATGGCAATCGTAGAAGTCAAAGTTCCACAGCTGTCTGAATCCGTGGCCGAAGCCACCATGCTGCAATGGAAAAAGAAAGTGGGCGAATCTGTCGCCGCCGATGAAATCCTGATCGACATCGAAACCGACAAAGTGGTGCTCGAGGTCCCCGCACCCGCAGCCGGTGTGCTGTGCGAAATCGTCGTGGCCGATGGCGGCACCGTGGCCGCTGAGCAGCTGATCGCCAAGATTGATACCGACGGTAAAGTCGGGGCAGTCGCTGCGCCTGCTTCAGCACCCGTTGCTGCTCCCGCTCCTGCTGCAACTATTGCCACTGCTGCCACTGCTGCCACTGCTGCCACTGCTGCCACTGCTGCCACTGCTGCCACTGGCGGCAGTATGGCCGGTGTGGCCATGCCTGCTGCGGCCAAGCTGATGGCTGACAACCATCTTGCTGCGGGCACAGTGGCTGGTACTGGCAAAGACGGTCGCGTCACCAAGGGCGATGTACTGTCTGCTGTGGCCACGGGTGTCAAGTTCACTGCGGCGGTGATCCCTACAGGTGTTCCCACTCAGGCTTTGCCACAGGTCTCGGCGCCTGCTGTCAACTTGGGCGACCGCCCAGAGCAACGCGTGCCGATGACTCGCCTGCGTGCCCGCGTGGCCGAGCGTTTGCTGCAATCGCAGTCGACCAACGCCATCCTCACTACTTTCAACGAAATCAACATGGCCCCGGTCATGGACATGCGCAAGCGCATGCAAGAGCGTTTCGAAAAAGAACATGGCGTGAAGCTCGGCTTCATGAGCTTTTTTGTCAAAGCGGCAGTGCATGCCCTGAAAAAATTCCCTGTGTTGAACGCCTCTGTGGACGGCAATGACATCGTTTACCACGGTTATTTCGACATTGGTATCGCTGTGGGTTCGCCTCGTGGTCTGGTGGTGCCGATTTTGCGCAATGCTGACCAAATGAGCTTTGCCGACATCGAGAAGAAGATCGCTGAATTCGGCCAGAAGGCCAAAGACGGCAAGCTGGGCATCGAAGAGATGACCGGCGGCACCTTTTCTATCAGTAACGGCGGCACCTTCGGCTCGATGATGTCTACGCCGATCATCAACCCACCCCAGTCGGCGATTTTGGGCGTTCACGCGACCAAAGACCGCGCCATGGTGGAAAACGGCCAGGTCGTGGTTCGCCCCATGAACTACTTCGCCATGTCGTACGACCACCGCATCATTGACGGCCGCGAAGCCGTTCTGGGCTTGGTTGCCATGAAGGAAGCCCTGGAAGATCCAGCCCGCTTGCTGTTCGATATCTGAAGGCGCACAACATGAGCAAACAATTCGACGTCGTCGTCATTGGCGGTGGCCCCGGCGGCTACATCGCAGCCATCCGCGCGGCACAACTCGGCTTCCAAGTCGCTTGTGTCGACGAGTGGAAAAACGCAGCCGGCGGCCCAGCGCCCGGCGGCACATGTACCAACGTGGGTTGCATTCCCTCCAAGGCTTTGCTGCAGTCCAGCGAGCACTTCGACCACGCTAACCACCATTTCGCCGAACATGGCATCAGTGCCACAGGCGTGAAGATGGATGTGGCCAAGATGCTTGCCCGCAAGGACAACGTTGTGAAGCAAAACAACGATGGCATCTTGTACCTGTTCAAGAAAAACAAGGTCACTTTCTTCCACGGTCGGGGCAGCTTTGCTGGCCAAGCTGAAGGCGGTTACACCATCAATGTGGCCGGCAAAACCGAAGAAGCCATTACAGCGAAGCAAGTCATCATCGCCACAGGCTCTAACGCCCGGGCGTTGCCCGGCACGCCGTTTGACGAAGTCAACGTGTTGTCCAACGACGGCGCGCTGCGCTTAGGAAGTGTGCCTAAGAAGCTGGCCTTGATCGGATCAGGTGTGATTGGTTTGGAGATGGGTTCTGTGTGGCGTCGTCTCGGCGCTGATGTGACCATCCTCGAAGGCCTGCCCACATTCCTCGGCGCTGTGGACGAACAGATCGCCAAAGAAGCCAAAAAAGCCTTCGACAAGCAAGGCTTGAAGATCGAACTCGGCGTGAAAGTCGGTGAGATCGTCAACGGTAAGAAGGGCGTCACTGTCAACTACACCAACGCCAAAGGCGAAGCGGTGAAGTTGGATGCTGACAAACTCATCATTTCCATTGGTCGCGTGGCCAATACGATGGGTTTGAACCCCGAAGCCATCGGCTTGCAGCTGGGTGAGCGGGGCGAAATCATCGTGGACGGCGAATGCAAAACCAACGTCCCTGGCGTGTGGGCGGTGGGGGACGTGGTGCGTGGTCCCATGCTCGCTCACAAAGCCGAAGAAGAAGGTGTTGCTGTGGCCGAGCGCATCGCTGGCCAACATGGTCACGTCAACTTCAACACCATCCCTTGGGTCATCTACACCAGCCCCGAAATTGCTTGGGTGGGGCGCACAGAGCAGCAGCTCAAAGCCGACGGCGTGGCATACAAGGCTGGCACATTCCCGTTCCTCGCGAACGGACGTGCACGCGCTTTGGGCGACACCACGGGTATGGTCAAGTTCTTGGCCGATGCCACGACCGACGAAATCTTGGGCGTGCACATGGTGGGCCCACAGGTGTCCGAGCTGATCGCTGAAGCCGTGGTGGCGATGGAATTCAAAGCTTCTGCCGAAGACATCGCACGCATTTGCCATGCTCATCCCTCCTTGAGCGAAGCGACCAAAGAAGCAGCTTTGGCTGTGGACAAACGCACGCTTAATTTCTGATTGGGTCATCCCCCTTCAGATCGCAAGCCCGCTGATGTCAGCGGGCTTTTTCTTTTGAAATTTCAGGGACAATATCCCCGTATGTCCGTTCTGCAGAATTACCAAAACGAGTTGAAAATCAGGGGTTACCAAAGTGACCCCGCTCAACTGCGGGCCGTCGAAGCTTTGCAGCGTTGTGCGGATGAATGGGCGACCTACAAATCCAAACGCTCGAATCCATTCAAAAAATTGCTGAACCGCCCCGATATTCCCAAAGGGGTTTACATGTTCGGCGGCGTGGGCCGAGGCAAGAGCTTTTTGATGGATTGCTTTTTCAATGCGGTCCCGATCCAGAAAAAAACACGTTTGCATTTTCATGAATTCATGCGCGAGGTGCACCGCGAACTGGCTTTGATGCGTGGCACGGTCAATCCGCTGGATGTGCTGGGCAAGAAAATGGCGCAGCGCTACCGTTTGATTTGCTTTGACGAATTTCATGTGGCTGACATCACCGATGCCATGATTCTCCATCGACTCCTGGTGGCTTTGTTTGACCACGGTGTGGGTTTTGTGACCACATCCAATTTCAAGCCGGATGGCTTGTACCCAGGGGGAATGCACCGCGACCGCATCTTGCCGGCCATTGACTTGCTCAACGCCCGTATGGATGTGGTCAATGTAGACAACGGCACCGACTACCGTCAACGCACCCTTCAGATGCTGCAGCTGTACCACACGCCCTTGAGTCTCGAGGCCGATGCAGCAATGGCCAAGGCCTTCGACCAACTGGCCTCGGGTCCCGATGAAGATCCCGTGCTGCACATCGAAGCACGCGACATCTGTGCCAAGCGTCGATCTGGCGGTGTGATTTGGTTTGATTTCAAAACCCTGTGTGGTGGCGCCCGATCGCAAAATGACTATCTCGAAATCGCCTCGCAATTTCACACCTTGTTGCTCAGCCATGTCCCCAGCATGCCTGTGCGGCTGGCGTCTGAAGCGCGGCGCTTTACATGGTTGATCGATGTGTTGTATGACCGTCGAGTGAAATTGATTGTCTCGGCCGAAGTGCCCCCAGAGGAGCTGTATGTGGCAGGCCCTTTGGCCCATGAGTTCCCCCGTACCGTCTCGCGTTTGAATGAAATGCAGTCGGCTGAGTTTTTGGCTTATGAACACCGCACAGTGGATACGCACATCACATGAAGGCCGTTCACTTTGGGGCTGGTTTGCTCTACGCTGTTTGCGCCATAGCTCATGCACAGGATGCTGTGGCACCGTTCACACTGGAGCAAAAGCAACAAGACTTACAAAGTGAACGCGATGCCGTGCATCTGCATTACGAAATGAAGGCCAAAGCCTGTTGGCAGAGATTCATGGTCAATGATTGTTTGCAAGAAGCCCGCGCAGAAAGGCGACTTGCCATGCGGCCAATAGAGCAGCGCGAACAAGCCCTGAAAGCCGCTCGGCGTGCCCAGGCTGTGAAGGACCGCGCCGAGCGATTAGAAGCCAAGCAGCCGTGGGAAGGGGTTGACCTTGAACCCCGATGATTTGCGTTCGCCGCAAAGGCTTTGCATCGCGTTGCAAATTGAGCATGCTGATTTGAACGCTTTGATCGATCAGTTGAATTTGAATCCCGGCATCGATGAGTTGCGCATTCAACGTTTAAAGAAGCGCAAACTATTGCTACGTGATCAGATCGCACGTTTGCAACAACAGTTGCTGCCTCAGGAGCCCGCTTGAGCACGTTGTTGCCTGCCATTGCTGGGGCTTTCAGTGCTCAGGGCGTTTTGGCGACTTCGTCGTTGCAATTTCAACCTCGTGATCCCCAAACAGGCATGGCCATGGCCGTAGGCGAAGTGATTGAGCAGGGGGGGGAGCTGGTTGTCGAGGCGGGCACGGGGGTGGGTAAGACCTACGCTTACCTGGTGCCGGTTTTGCTCAGCGGCCAGCGGGCATTGATCTCCACTGCCACCAAGGCACTGCAAGACCAGCTTTTTTCACGCGACATTCCCAAACTCACTCAAGCACTGAATTTGCCCGTGCAGGTGGCTTTGTTGAAAGGGCGGGGCAGCTACCTGTGCCTGCAGCGGCTGGCCCAGGCCCGTCAAGGCCACGAAGCCCAAGAGCGTTTGTACGCCCATGCTCTGGCCAAAATTGAAACTTGGTCACAATCGACCCTGACCGGTGATCTGTCCGAGCTCACCGGTCTGGATGAACGTTCGCCCGTAATCCCTCTGGTGACCTCCACCCGAGATAACTGCCTGGGCTCACCATGTCCGCAGTTTCGCGCCTGCCATGTGAACCTGGCCCGCAAAGAGGCCATGGCGGCTGATCTGGTGGTCATCAATCACCATTTGTTTTTTGCCGACCTCAATGTGCGTGAATCGGGCATGGCCGAACTGCTGCCAACGGTGCGTGTCACTGTGTTCGACGAAGCGCACCAGCTCAACGAAATCGGTGTCAATTTTCTCGGTCAGCAGTTGGGCACAGGCCAATTGATTGATCTGGCCCGTGACATGCTGGGTGCTGGTTTGCAACTGGCAAGGGGCCTGGTGGATTGGACGGCACTGGTCAATGGCTTGGAAAAAGCAGCCCGCGATTTGCGTTTAACCGCACAAGACTTTCGCTCTGGTTCACGTCTCAAATGGACAACGCTCGAGCCCACAGGCGTTGATCCTTCCGCTTGGCAACAGGCTTTGGCGCAAGTCCAACAGGCCTGTGCAAACAGCATGCAGGCGCTGGAGACAGTCTCGGAATTGGCGCCTGATTTTGTGCGTTTGTACGAGCGGCTATCGGCCATGCTGAATATCATCGCCCGCTTTGAAAAAGCCTGCCCTGATGAATCGGTGAGATGGCTCGAGGTGGGCACGCAGCTGCGCCTGATCGAGTCGCCGCTGGATATCGCACAGGCCTTGCAAAGCCACTGGTTGGCCAAAGCGCCGGGCAGTTCAGAAACTGGTGAGCCCTCCATGGAAGAGGTATTTGAAGACGCGCCTGTTGTTCAGCGCAAGTCATTCATCTTTACATCCGCAACCCTGGGGGCAGATGCTCAGATGCGCTGGTTCACCGAGCCTTGCGGCTTGACCCAAGCGCGCTTGCTGCAAGTGGGCAGCCCCTTCGATTACGCTGTGCAGGCCTGCATCCATGTGCCGGCACACATGCCGCGCCCGCAAGATCCCACACACACCCGGCAAGTGGCCGAGTTGGCCGCAAACGGGGCCGTGACATTGGGCGGTCGCACCTTGGTGCTGACCACCACTTTGGCGGCGATGCGCCAGATTGGAGACATTCTCACGCATCATTCGCAAGTGGCTGATCAACTCGATGTGCTGATTCAAGGGCAGTGGCCAAAGCGGCGTTTGATGGAGCGTTTCCGCGAAGGCGCGAAAGCAGGTCAGCGTGGCTGCGTGTTGGTGGCTTCAGCTTCTTTTTGGGAGGGTTTTGATGTGCCGGGTGAGGCTTTGCAGCTTGTCGTTATTGACAAGTTGCCGTTTCCACCGCCCAACGATCCTTTGGTGGAGGCACGTTCACATCGCCTGGAGCGTTCGGGGCGCAGCGCCTTTGCTGACTACGCTTTGCCCGAAGCGGCCGTGGCACTTAAGCAAGGGGCAGGGCGTTTGATACGCAGTGAGACCGATCAGGGTATTTTGGTGATCTGTGACCCGCGTCTGACCAGCATGGGTTATGGCCGCAAGTTGATGTCAGGGCTGCCGCCCATGCGGCTTTTGAAAAGCGCCGATGAATTTCAGGATGCTTTGGAGATGCTCACCAGATCTTCCACCAGGCCTTAGACTCGGTGCGTGCGTTGGCCGCTTGAGGGAAGCTTTTGTCTAAAACCCGCTGTGAGTCGTCGCGCAATTCAGTCATGCCCAATGCGTCATAGGATTTGACCATGATGCTCAAGGCTTCGGCCACCGCGGGCACGCCTTGGAAATCAGACACAGCCACTTGGGCGCGGTTGATGGCTGCCACATAGGCGCCACGGCTGAAGTAGTAGCGTGCCACATGGACTTCGTAGGACGCCAATGAGTTCACGATGTAAATCATGCGCTGGCGGCTATCGGGCGTGTATTTGGATTCAGGAAAGCGCTGTACCAGCTCTCGAAATGACTCGTAGGAGTCCTTGGCGGCTTTCTGGTCGCGCTCCGACAGGTCTTGGCGCGTGATGAACGAAAACAAACCCAGGTTGTCGTTGAAGTTGACCAGGCCTTTCAGGTACAGGGCGTAATCCACAGCGGGGCTGGCCGGGTGCAATTTGAGGAAGCGGTCTAAGGTCGAGACGGCCTGGATTTTGTCACCGGTGCGGTACTGGCCGTAGGCTTTTTCCAGCTGCGCCTGCTGGGCCAAAGTGGTGCCGGCCGCGCGGCCTTCGAGCTTGTCGAACAAGTTGATGGACTTGTCCCAAGCGCCAGATTTGGCTTCGTCTTTGGCTTCTGTATAGAGGCGATCGATCGACCAGTTGGCCGTGTTGTCACTGGGCGTAGACGAGCAGGCCGACAGCACCAAGGCCATCCAGACCGCCCACCCCGCAGGGACCACCGATAATCTGAAACCACGCATCTCGCAACCTTGTAGAAACTCAAGCCAATTGATTATATCGACCGACCCCGCTGCCGAGGACTCCGAAGGCCATTTGGACGAGACTGCTGCTGAACTGGAGTTCACGGCCGCCTCGGAGTGGCGTCATTTCGAAGTGCCACCCGAGTTGCACGGGCAGCGCCTGGACCGAATCTTGGCGCAATGCGTGCCCGAATTTTCCCGCAGCTACCTGCAGCAATTGATCGAGCAGGGCGCGGTGTTGATGCAGGCGTTGCCTGCGGGCAAGCCGTCACAAAAAGTCAAAGCCGGTGTGCCCCTGTCTGTGGAGTTGCGGGCCACGCCGCAGTCGCAAGCTTTCAAACCTGAAGATATGCCTTTGGAGGTGGTGTTTCAAGACGAACACCTGAGCATCATCCACAAGCCCGCAGGATTGGTGGTGCACCCGGCCCCGGGCAACTGGAGCGGGACCTTGCTCAATGGTTTGCTGGCAATGGACCCAGCGGCCAGCACCTTGCCGCGTGCGGGCATTGTGCATCGGCTCGACAAGGACACCAGCGGCTTGATGGTGGTGGCCCGCACCCGTCAGGCCATGGATGCTCTGGTGAACTTGATCGCTGCCAGACAAGTTCAGCGTCAGTATTGGGCGCTGGCCGCAGGCTCGTGGACATGGGGCTCTCCCTTCACCTTGGACAAGCCGGTAGGCCGAGACCCTGCGCACCGCTTGCGCATGGCGGTGGTCGATTTGGCAAGGCATTCGGGTAAAACCGCTGCCACGACCTTTGCCTTGGTGGACCAGTCTGTCGAGGGGTGCTGGGTGCAATGCACATTGCACACCGGTCGTACCCACCAGATCCGGGTCCACATGGCCCACCTGGGCCTGCCTTTGCTGGCCGATACGGTCTACGGTGGTCGCCCTCAAGCTGGGATGACGCGGCAAGCCCTGCATGCATTTAGGCTGGCTTTTTTGCATCCGTTCACAGGACAGTCATTGGAGTTTCATGCCCCGTGGCCTAAGGACATGGCACAGGCCGCAGCCGAATGGTCACTCAGTTACAATGACTGAAGATGATTCCGCGACTGGACGAGACTGCAAGTCACGTCCGGGCCAGCTGATGAATTCGCCCCAGATTCTTGTTGTGCCCGAGGGCCTGCAATGGAATCTTCACCTCCGATGGTCACGCCTTTGGCGTATTTTTCCCGGAAGATCGACACCATGAACTCGGCGCAAGCCAAGCGTGTCCTTGAAACCGCCTTATTGTGTGCATCCCAGCCAGTTGCTGTCCGGGATCTGCGGCTTTTGTTTGCCGACGCTTTGGGCGCTGACACCATCAAACAACTGTTAGAAGAACTGCAACTGGAATGGGCCACCCGTGGGTTGGCACTTGCTCAGGTGGCTTCGGGGTGGCGATTCCAAAGCCGCCCGGAATTGCGCGAGTATTTGGACAGACTGAATCCCGAAAAACCACCCAAATACACCCGAGCGGTTTTGGAAACCTTGGCCATCATTGCTTACCGACAGCCGGTCACACGGGGCGACATGGAAGATATCCGCGGGGTGACCATCAACACCATGATCCTCAAGCAACTTGAGGACAGGGGCTGGGTGGAAGTGATCGGCCACAGAGAAACCGTGGGCCGGCCAGGCTTGTACGCCACCACTAAACAATTTTTGGACGACCTGAGCCTGAGTTCTCTGGACCAATTGCCTTTGTTGCAAAGCGTTGATGCCCAGGCCACCTTGCTTTCCCATGTGATGGACGACGGCGGCGAACAAGCCACCCTGTCCCTTGAAGAAGTCCTGGAACCCGAAATATCCCCCATCGCCGTGGGGCCTGAGAACACGCCCCCGAACCTTACTGAAGAATTGCCGCCCCACCATGAATGATGAGCCCACGATCACGCCTGCTTCCAGCGACATGACGCCGCCCGCAAACGAAGGCGTGCAGGCTGCGGCCAGCCCTGCGGGCCTGCGAGCAATTGGCATAGCGGATGTGTTGTCGGGTGAGTTCGACGCAGAAGAAACCGTCGATGCCCCGGTCTTGGGTAAGCGCGTATTGGCTCCCCAGATTGATGCCCCCAAGCTGCACAAAGTCTTGGCCCAGGCCGGCATGGGGTCTCGATTGGAGATGGAACAACTGATATTGGAAGGGCGGATTTCGGTCAACAACGAACCCGCGCACGTGGGGCAGCGGATCCAATACGGTGATCAAGTCAAGGTCAATGGCCGCCTGATCCATGTCCGCATTGACCCGCCGCCGCCTCGGGTCATTGCCTACCACAAGCCTGCTGGTGAAATCGTGACCCACGACGACCCGCAAAATCGCCCGACGGTGTTCCGCAAATTACCCCGTTTACAGCATGGTAAATGGCAGTCGGTTGGACGCCTGGACTTGAATACCGAAGGTCTTCTGCTGTTCACCAGTTCGGGTGAGTTGGCCAACAAACTGATGCACCCCCGATTCGGGTTGGAGCGCGAATACGCTGTGCGCGTTCTGGGCGCATTGAGTAAAGAGGAAAAACAAAAACTGTTGGATGGCGTCATGCTCGACGATGGCCCGGCCAATTTCGGCTCCATCGAAGACGGCGGCGGCGAGGGTTCCAATTGCTGGTACCGCGTGACCATCTCTGAGGGCCGCAACCGCGAGGTTCGCCGCATGATGGAGGCTGTGGGCCATGCTGTAAGCCGATTGATTCGCATTCGTTACGGTGCCATGGTGCTGCCCCATGGTTTGCGCCGCAGCGGCTGGATGGAGCTGGACGAAGCAGATATCCGCGCCCTGATGAAAGCCGCAGGTGGCATGGAAAGCTTAGAGCGCCCAGCCCCAGCACGTGGACGTGGCCCAGGTGGTTCGCGTGGCCCGCGCAGGCCCTCGTCCCAAGGCCGAGGCATGCCCGGCACCGCTTTGCCCGCAGCTCAGCCCGGCAACCGCCAAACACGCCAATCAGGCGCGGGCCAGCCCGACCCCTTGAAAACATCACAAGGCTACATCGGTGCGGAAAGTTTTACCCGTCAACGACAAACCCCCTTGCCGGGAGGCCGCTCTGGCGGTCCCCGCCGTTCCAACGGTGCAGGCAAGGGCGGCGGCGGTCGGGGTGGTTCATCCGGGGGCCGTGGCCGAGGATGATCTCCCTGAATATCTCAGGGATTCACCCGCAATGAGCCGTCAGGCTCAAAGCTGTCTCGGGTTAGAATAAGCGGCTTTGCTTCAGTGCAGAAACAGATTCAATATCACTCAATAACAGGAAATACCATGGCTATCGAACGCACACTGTCCATCATCAAACCCGACGCCGTTGCCAAAAACGTGATCGGTCAAATCTACGCCCGTTTTGAAGCCGCTGGCTTGAAAGTGGTGGCAGCTCGCATGGCCCACCTGTCGCGTGGCGAAGCCGAAGCCTTCTACGCTGTGCACAAAGAGCGTCCCTTCTTCAAGGACCTGGTGGATTTCATGATCTCCGGCCCCGTGATGATCCAAGTCTTGCAAGGTGAAGGCGCGATCTTGAAAAACCGCGATCTGATGGGCGCAACCGATCCCAAGAAAGCAGCGGCGGGCACCATCCGCGCCGACTTCGCTGACAGCATCGACGCCAATGCTGTGCACGGTTCTGATGCCGCTGAGACTGCCGCTGTGGAAATCGGCTTCTTCTTTGCTGGCATGAACGTTTACGCACGTTAATTCCGTCGCGACCTTTTCGCGACCGCCCGCCCCATGACGGCCAACCTTCTTGAAATGGATCTGGAGGGTCTGGCCGTTTTTTGCGAGGGGCTGGGCGAAAAGCGTTTCCGTGCGACGCAACTTTTCCGCTGGATTCACCAAAAGGGTGCAAGCCATTTCGCGGACATGAGCGATTTGGCCAAGTCCCTGAGAGAAAAGCTGCAAGTCCACGCCCATGTGCAAGCCCTGCCGCTGCTGTCACAGCACATCTCGTCCGATGGCACGATCAAATGGCTGTTTGATGTCGGTGACGGCAATGCCATCGAAACTGTCTTCATTCCCGAAGATGATCGGGGCACTCTGTGCATTTCCTCACAAGCCGGTTGCGCAGTCGGATGCCGTTTTTGCTCCACCGGGCACCAAGGCTTCAGTCGCAACCTCACCACAGCCGAAATCATCGGCCAGTTGTGGTTTGCAGAGCATTTCTTGCGTCAGCACCTCGACGTCAGTGAGCGTGTGATCTCGAATGTGGTGATGATGGGCATGGGCGAGCCCTTGCAAAACTACACAGCCTTGGTTCCGGCTTTACGGGTGATGCTCGATGACCATGGCTACGGCATGTCACGCAGGCGGGTCACGGTATCCACGTCGGGCGTTGTACCCATGATCGATCGGTTGGGCAGTGATTGCGCAGTGGCATTGGCGGTATCCTTGCATGCCCCCACCGATGCATTGCGCGACAACCTGGTGCCTTTGAATCGCAAATACCCCCTGGACGAGTTGATGCAAACCTGCATTCGCTATTTGTCCAATGCACCGCGTGACTTCATCACATTTGAATACTGCATGCTCGACGGCGTCAACGATCAGCCCGAGCATGCACAGAGCTTGGTGGCCTTGGTCAAGCATCACGCCCGTCAAGGCCTCCGGTGCAAATTCAATTTGATTCCTTTCAATCCTTTTCCTGCTTCGGGCTTGTTGCGTTCTCCTCAGTCTGCGGTCTTGGCTTTTGCCAAGATGTTGCAGGACGCCGGCTTGGTGACCACGGTGCGCAAAACCCGGGGCGACGATATCGATGCGGCTTGCGGCCAATTGGCAGGCGACGTGAAAGATCGCACGCAGGTCAAAGAGCGTATGGCGCAACAACGCACGATCATGCTTCGTGCCGTTCCCGAGTAAGGAGGCCCCGTGTTTGGCTTCAAGTGTTGGATACAAGGGTGGGGTGGGGCTCGGCACTTGCTTGCTGTGCTCATGCTGAGCACACTTTTCGCGTGCGCCACGAGCACGTCTCCCCTGGCACCACCCCGATTGGCCTTGGCTTCGGCTTATTACAACGATGGTCAGTGGCGAGTGGCACTGGAACAAGTGCACAAAGTGTTGCAAGACCATCCGAAACATCCCACTGCGCTGGGTTTGGAAGCTTTAATTTATGCCCAGCTGAAAGAACCCGAATTGGCCGCTCAGCGATTTGTGTTGGCTGAACATTCAGCGCCCAGCGACCCAGACATTGCTCATAACCATGCTTGGTTCCTGTGTGAACAGGGCCAATATCCGGCTGCCTTTCGGCGCTTTGAAGTTGCGGTGCAACAAAGCTTGTATCCCGAGAAGGCGAAAACTTACTGGGTTTGGGGAAGTTGCGCTCAAAAGGCGGGTGACATGGCACTGGCCCGGCAGTTGTGGGTGCAATCCATGAGCCAACAAAAAGACCCCGCCGTAGCGCTGTCTTGGGTATACAGTCTCAAACAACAAGGCCACAGCGAGCAGGCTCAGCAAGCCTTGACCCAATTCAATGCCTTGCCTGCGGCGACGCCCGAGACGATTTGGCTGGGCGCACAATGGGCGTGGCGTGAAGCCCGACAAGATGCTTTGAAATTGCATGGTCAATGGTTGGCCCAACGTTTTCCTCAATCAACACAATGGTCTGCCTATCAACGAGGGGCTTTCAATGATTGAATCTCACGACACCACTGAGTCGATGGCTACGCCTCTGACCCCAGCAGATGCCTCCTCAGACGGTCCCAGCGCAGGTGCCATGCTGCGCAAAGCTCGCGAGGATGCCGGCATGCATTTGGGCATGTTGTCTGTGGCCCTGAAGGTGCCGGTTCGCAATTTGATGGCCTTGGAAGCCGATCAACACGCCTTGCTGTCCGGGCCTGTGTTTGTCCGTGCTTTGGCCAACAGCGTTTGCCGACAATTACAGATCGATGCGGCGCCCGTCTTGGCCCTGCTGCCTCCTGCGTCCAACCGCCTGGAACTTTTGCACCCCGGTTTGGCGTCCACATCATCAGAGAGTGGCTCGCTCTGGCTGCGCCGTCACTGGCAAGCCCACCGTCAGGGCTTAATTTTGGCCTTTGGCCTATTACTGTTGATTGCGCTGGTGGTTTGGTGGCCCGAGCACCACGCGCCGATTCTCTCGGTGCCTACCCAAGCCCAAGAGGCTCCTCCTGATGTAGCGCAGGCGTCTCCTGCCACGACTCCGACGGTGGTAATGCTGCCTTCGGATGGTGCGTTGACAGTCAGCGCACCAACAAGCAACGTTCAGTCTGTAACTTCTGAAGTCACAACTGAAGCTCTGCCCACCAAGTCCCCCCCCGTTGCATCTTCTTCTGGTTTGCCTGCTGACAGTGGCTTGCTGTTGATTGGTAAATTTGAATCCTGGGTGGAGGTGAAAAACACCTCTGGCCAACTGGTCTTCAATCAATTGGTCAAACCCGGTGATCGGCATGTCCTGAAAATCGAGGGCACGATGAATGTGGTCATTGGTTTTGCCGACGGCGTGCAGGTACAGTTGCGCGGCAAACCTTTCGATTTAACGCCTGTCAGCAAGGGCGCTGTCGCCCGTTTCGAGGTGAAATGATGAACGAACTTCCCATCCCAACCGCCGAACCCAAGGCCCGCCGCAGCTTGCAAGCACAGGTGAAGTGGGGTCAACAGGTGGTCACAGTGGGCGGTGACGCGCCAGTGCGTGTGCAGTCCATGACCAACACCGATACGGTCGACGCCATCGGTACCGCGATTCAAATCAAGGAGCTGGCTTTGGCTGGTTCTGAAATGGTGCGCATCACAGTCAACACCCCTGAGGCAGCCAGTGCAGTGCCGCACATCCGCGAACAGTTGGACCGAATGGGCATCTCGGTGCCCTTGATCGGGGACTTCCATTACAACGGTCACCGCTTGCTGTCGGACTATCCGGATTGCGCGCAAGCCCTGTCCAAGTACCGCATCAACCCGGGAAATGTGGGCAAGGGTGACAAAAAAGATCGTCAGTTCGGTCAAATGATAGAAGCGGCCATGCGCTGGGACAAACCGGTCCGCATCGGTGTCAATTGGGGCAGTCTTGACCAAGAGCTGTTGGCGCAGTTGATGGACGACAACAGCCGCAGAGCTGCTCCTTGGCCTTCCAGGCAAGTCATGTACGAGGCCTTGATCACCTCGGCCATCAGCTCGGCCCAATTGGCCGAAGGCATGGGCATGAAGCCCTCCCAAATTTTGCTGTCTTGTAAAGTCTCGGGCGTGCAGGACCTGATTGCTGTTTACCGTGAATTGGCCAAACGCTGCAACTACCCCCTGCACCTGGGCTTGACCGAAGCAGGCATGAGCACCAAGGGCACCGTGGCGTCGACCACTGCATTGTCGATCCTGCTGCAAGAGGGCATTGGTGACACCATCCGCGTATCCTTGACACCACAGCCCGGTGAGTCGCGTACCCAAGAGGTGGTGATTGCCAACGAAATCTTGCAGTCTTTGGGTTTGCGCGTATTTGTGCCCAGTGTCACGGCCTGCCCGGGTTGTGGGCGGACCACCAGCAGCACGTTCCAAGAACTGGCACAGCAGATCGATCAGTTTCTGCGTGCACAAATGCCCGTCTGGCGCAGTCGTTACCCGGGTGTGGAACATCTCAAGGTCGCTGTGATGGGCTGCATCGTGAACGGCCCGGGCGAAAGCAAACACGCCGACATCGGCATCAGCCTGCCCGGCACGGGCGAAGCGCCTGCCGCGCCGGTCTTTATCGATGGTGAGAAAAAACTCACCCTGCGCGGCGATGGCATTGCTACTGAATTTCAGGCTCTGGTGGAGTCCTATATTGAAAACCGCTTTGGTACTGCCAAAGCTTGAGTGAACATGTCAGAGAAAAAAACAGATTCCAAACCCGCCAAACTGGTGGGCGTCAAAGGCATGAACGACATCTTGCCCCCCGACTCGGCCCGTTGGGAGTGGTTTGAAGACAAAGTCCGCAGTCTGATGGCCCGCTATGCCTACCGCAACATCCGCACTCCCATCGTCGAGCCCACGGCCTTGTTTGTGCGTGGTTTGGGTGAGGTGACCGACATCGTCGAGAAAGAAATGTACTCTTTCGAAGACCGACTGAATGGCGAGCAGTTGACTTTGCGCCCTGAATGCACAGCGGGTGTGGTGCGTGCCGTGGTCGAGCACAACCTTTTGTATGAAGGCGGCAAGCGCCTGTATTACATGGGCCCCATGTTCCGGCATGAACGCCCCCAGCGTGGCCGTTACCGCCAATTTCACCAAGTGGGCGCCGAAGTTCTGGGTTTTTCTGGCCCTGAAGTCGACGCGGAATTGATCTTGCTTGCTCAAGCCTTGTTCAATAACTTAGGCCTGTCTGACATTCGTCTGGAACTCAACAGCCTGGGTCAACCGGCAGAGCGGTTGGTCCACCGTGCGGCTTTGATTGCGCACTTTGAAAAACACATTGACCTGCTTGACGAAGAAGCCAAAAGGCGTTTGCACACCAATCCGCTGCGTATTCTGGACAGCAAAAACCCAGCCTTGCAAGGGGTGGTGGCCAGTGCACCGCAATTGCTGGACTATTTGGGGGAGGCTTCCCTTGCGCATTTCAACGCCTTGCGCAGCATGCTCGATGCCAATGGCGTGGCCTACACCATCAACCCACGTCTGGTGCGCGGCATGGATTACTAC
>CANGKR010000019.1 GCA_947454355.1 Comamonadaceae bacterium | reverse complement strand
CTCAAGTTGTCACAGCAGGCTCATGCCTTGCGATTTGCCAATAAAGGAATGATGGATGGCAACAAAGCCTGCGGATCACCTTCCTTGCAGGCCTGCGCCAAGGTCTGCTGAACGGCTGCGGCCACGGTGCGATCGGAATGCATATCCTGAGCCATTTGGTTGTAGTAGGTCAGGTCTTTCAAGCTGTTGGCCAAACTGAAACGCAGGCCGGAAGTGTCCCCAGTGGCCAAGAAGGGCTTCAAGCGCTCCAAAGCGGCACCCCATCCGCCGCCCAGGTCCAAGACGTCGACAAAGGTCTGCGCATCCACACCCGCAGTTTGAGCACAGGCCGCAGCCTCAGCAAGCAAAGTCACGGTGCCTAAGGACACATAATTGTGCAGCAACTTCATGCGGTGGCCAGCACCCACTGGGCCGGCATGCACGATGTTTTCGGCAAAGCAAGCCAGCAGCGGGCGGCATTGTTCAAACAAGGCCGCGTCGGCGCCCACCAGCAGGTTCAAGCGCCCTTCCGCAGCCTCCTTGGGTGTCCGGGTCATGGGCGCATCGAGAAAGAAACCGCCCTTATCGGTGACCCATTGCGCCACTTGCACAGTAGAAGTAGGTACAGCGGTAGAACAATCGATGACGATGGTGCCGGCCTTCAGGCCCTGCAAAAGACCGTTCGCACCCGATAGCACCGCTTCCACTTGAGGTGTGCCTGTGACGCACAAAATAACCACATCCGACTGCGCGGCCAGCGCCTGTGGTGTGCTCACGCTCTGAGCGCCCTGAGCCCGCAGACTGTCCAGCGGTTGATTTCCTGCGTGTTCCAGCACGGTGAGGCTGTGCCCATGTTTGAGCAGGTTACTGGCGATACCATGGCCCATCAGACCAATACCGGCCATGCCAATGCGTCGTGAAGCCATGTTTATCTTTCGAGTGCGTTGCCAGCCAACCAGGAGGCGCCGCGGCGATACAAATCTTGCACGGCATCGCCTTTGAGCATGGGCATGTCCATCTTGACTGTGTAGCCGATGCGAGTCTGGATGTAGGCCAGGTGCCGGTAGCCTTCTGGCATTTGGGCCAAGGCCGCTGTGTCCAGCTTGAGGACTGCTGAGGGATCGAGTGGATCGATGCGGTCTTTTTCGTAAATCGGTTGGCGGTGCACCAGGCCCCATTGACCATTGCGCGACTCAAAGAAATCGTAAAAGCGCCCCGTGCACACCACATCACACAAAACACCGTCCACCAGACCGCGTTGGGAAATGGTCATTTTGGTCTGTGCAATGGCCCGCGTGCCCTGCACATCGATCGACGAGCCACCCAAAAAATGCAAGATGCTCACGCCTTTGTTCCAACCTTCGATGGTCACACGGATGAATTCTTCAAACGGACCCTGGAACCAGGTGGCCATCATCACGCCGTCGTCATGCCACACCGTGCGAAAGCGATCCCACAGGCCGGCGTCACGCCAAACGGCCCAGTTCTCGACCAGGTGGCGAATTTTCAGTTGATCTTGCATATCTTGTGTCATCGGGGTTTCAGAGCAGATTCAGGCGACGTCGTCGGCGATGGTGTTGCGCAAAATGCCCACGGCATCGACTTCGATTTCCACCACATCGCCGGGCTTCATGAACAACTGCGGGGTACGTTTGTTGCCTACACCGCCAGGGGTGCCACTGACGATCACATCACCGGGCTCCAAGGGGATGAAGGTGGAAATATAGGCAATCTGGCGAGGAATGCTGTGAATCATCATGTCGGTGGTGGCATGCTGTAAAACTTGGCCATTCAAACGGGTGCTCAGTGTCAATGTCTGGCCAGGCTTGATTTCATCTGCCGTCACCATCCAAGGGCCAAAGCCGCCAGTGCGCCAGAAGTTTTTGCCGGCAGTCCACTGGGTAGTGAAGTTTTGCCAATCGCGCACTGAACCATCGTTGTAGCAAGAGTAGCCCGCAATATGATTCCAAGCATCGGCCTCGGCAATGCGCCGGCCGCCTTGGCCAATGATGATGGCGATTTCACCTTCATAGTCCAATCGGTGCGACTCTGCAGGTCGCATGATGGCTTGACCGTGCGCGACTTGCGATGCATTCACGCGCGAAAAAATGGCTGGCTTTTCGGTCAGGTCACGCCCGGTTTCCTTGACATGATCGTGGTAATTCAAACCCACGCACATGATTTTTTCGGGGTTGGGGATGACGGGCAGCAATTCAAGTTGATCGAAAACCAAATCGGGCGTGTGGGTGGCCAAAGCCTGCGCGGCCTGGTCGAACATCTTCTTGGCGATCAAAGTTTTCAAGTCAGGGGCTTGTGTACCTAACAAGGGGGACAGGTTCAAAACCTTGTCGCCTTGCACGGCACCATAACAAGCGGTGTGGTTGAGCATGAAGCTGATGAGTTTCATTGGGTACTGCTTTCAAAAAAATTAAATAACGTGGCCGGTCCCATCGCACACAGAGCGACGACAGGCTGTTCGGGGTCGGCCTTTTAGAGTGCTTTCAAACAGTTGCAGTTTCGAGAACTTCCACTGCGGCATATCCCATGGCATCGAGCGCCTGGGCCAGGTGCTGAACACTGCGATCGGGATGATGCAGCTTTTCCAGGCCGAACAAACCGATGCGGAAGGTCATGAAATCTGCCGGCTCATCACACTGCAAAGGCACACCTGCTGCGGTTTGCAGACCGAGGGCCAAAAACTTCTTGCTGCTGTGAATATCGGCATCTTGTGTGTAACTGACCACCACGCCAGGCGCCTGAAAACCGGCGGCTGCCACGCTGTGGAAACCTCGAGACTCCAGCAACTGACGCACCTGCTGGCCCAACACGATTTGTTCTTCACGTACCTTGGCAAATCCATAGGCCTGGGTTTCCAGCATCACGTCTCGCACCTTGGCCAAAGCGTCGGTTGGCATGGTGGTGTGGTACATGTGGGTGCCGCGCTCATAGGCTTCCATGATGTGCAGCCATTTTTTAAGGTCGCAGGCAAAGCTTGAACTTTGGGTGGCTTCAATGGCTTGACGGGCACGCTCACTGAGCATGACCATGGCACAGCAAGGTGAGCCGCTCCAGCCTTTTTGCGGCGCGCTGATCAAGACATCCACACCCGTGGCGGCCATGTTCACCCACATGGCGCCCGAGGCGATGCAATCGAGCACCAGCAAACCACCCACCGCATGCACCGCGTTGGCCATACGCGTAAGGTAAGCATCGCTCAGGATCATGCCGCTGGATGTTTCTACATGCGGTGCAAAAACCACGGCAGGACGCTCTTCGGCGATCTGGCGTTCAACCTCTTCGATCGGGCAAGGCACCCAAGCAGATCGGCTGTCTTCGCTGAGTTGCCGGGCTTTAAGCACCACGCTTTCGCGAGGAATGTTGCCCATGTCAAAAATTTGCGTCCATCGGTAGCTGAACCAGCCATTGCGGATGACCATCACTTTTTGGCCTTGCGCAAATTGGCGGGCCACAGCCTCCATGCCGAAAGTGCCGCTACCAGGCACCAAAGCCACCGCATGAGCGGCATAGACTTCTTTCAGGATGGCTGAGATATCGCACATCACGCCCTGGAATTTTTGGGACATGTGATTCAAGGCACGATCGGTGTAGACCACCGAAAATTCCAACAACCCCTGAGGGTCGATGTGAGGCAACAAAGCGGGCATGGCGTTCTTCCTGAGGGATGGACAGCCGACCATTTTAACGATGAGCCACTAAACCTGCAGGACCTCGCCGAGGAAACTCAAGGGTTTACACCCATGAACGGCCAGTCCTTTGGCCCTAGCATGAGCACAAAGGACTGTTTGCCATGACCGATCTATCTAACATTCGTAACTTTTTTCGCGCCTTCATCACCCTCTTGTGCGCAGCCGCTTGCTGGCTACCCAGCGGAGCCACTGCACAAAACTGGCCGATGCGGCAACCCCTCAAAATGTTAGTGGTGTGGCCACCTGGAGGTTCGGCCGATCAAGTAGCGCGGATCATCGCGCCGGTGTTGTCGCAGCAACTAGGGCAAAACGTCATCGTTGAAAACAAAGCGGGCGCTTCGGGCGTGATTGGCACCAGCAGCGTATTGAGTGCCCCGGCCGATGGCTATACCGTGGCGGTGGTTTTTGACACCCATGGTGTGAACCCCAGCTTGATGCCCAACATGCCCTATGACACCAAAAAGGACATCACGCCCGTGTTGCTGGTGGGTACATCTGCCATGGTGCTGAGCACCTATGCAGGTACAGACTACAAAACATTCGCCGATGTGCTGGCCGCCGCCAAAGCCAAAAAGAACGTGCCTTTTGGCACGATTGGCAACGGCAGCCTGGGGCATTTGGCCATGGCCTTGTTAGGTAAAAACGGCAACATGGAGTTCAATCACGTGCCCTACAAAGGCGGCGGGCCCTTAATGGCTGACGCCATTGCCGGACATGTCCCGCTGGCGATTGGGACTGTGTTCGTGAGCAAACCCCACATTGACACCAAACGCCTGCGCCCCTTGGCGGTGACTTCAGCCAAGCGGGTCGCCGACTTGCCGGATGTTCCCACCATTGCCGAAGCAGGCTACCCCGGCTTTGAAGCCCCGGCCTGGTGGGCCATCGTGGCATCAGCCAAAACTCCGCCCGAATTGGTCAAGCGTTGGAATGAAGAACTCAACAAAGTACTGCGCAACCCTGAAGTGGCCAGCAAACTGAGCGCCCAAGGCATTGACCTGGCAGGGGGCAGCCCAGAGAAAGCCCGTGTCTTCATTGACCAGCAAATCGAGACTTGGACCAAAGTGGTCAAAGATAACAACATCAAGCCCGACTGACAGCGCGGGCTCAAGCCTCTGGGCGGATCTGCAGGGCGATCAGAATGCGGGCCACCATGTTGTAGGTGGCAATAGCCGTTGTCAACTCCACCAAGGCAGTCGTGCTCAGGTGACTTTGAAGCGCTTTGAAGACTGCATCATCCACTTGGATGTTTTGGGTCATTTGCGCCGCATATTGAACCACCAATTGCTCCAGTTGACCTAAAGCCGCTTGCGAAACGCCTCGGGCGGGGTCGTTGGTTGCGGCGGCTTCCAAAGCCTCTAACTCAGCAGGGCTACCGCCAGCTTTCAAAAAATCAGGCGCATGGTGGTGGTATTCGTAATCCGCTTTTGTCAATAAAGCCACTGTGCAAATGCCCAATTCACATAATTTGCGCGGCGCGGTCAAGTTGGCACGCACGTGCTGAAAATAAGCCAGCCAGCCACTGGCGACCGGGCCGCTCCACAGCAAGGCTTTGTCCAAATTGAGCAAGTGGCCACCTCGCCGGTCCAGCACCGCTTGCACCAAGGGGTTGGGTTGGGGATGATCTTCGGGGTTCCAGTCAGGTATGCGCATAGGGTCTTTCAATCATCGATCACGATGTGGTCTGCCTGTAGGACACGCACACGCGGGTCCACGTAATAACCCCCGTACTCGGTGTACTTGAGCAGTGTTCTGTGGCAAGTGCCACAAGCAAAAACATCACATCGGTTGTAGGGGAAAAATAAAGGCGCGACGGGTGCATTGGGCGAGTCGTAGCGTGTGCCATCGGGGTGAAATTCTTCAAATGTCAAATCCACTCCATGAGGCGCATTGGGGTCGTGCAAGGTGCCCACCCGATGCATGCACTCCTTGGGCCAACGCGTCTCGGCCACACTCTCCCAACCGACACAAGCGGCCATACCGCAAGCGCAATCGGCACCATAACTGGCATGTGATTGATCAGCCAGGGCCAGCAAGGACCGCGCAGAAAGAAAGGGGACTGTCATCTCATATCCATATCAACAGGGTTTTCACCCACTTGAAGTCTCCCACCAAGCGATAGACTGCAAGCACATGTTTTCACTCCAAGTTCCATGACCGACTTTACAACACCTTCTCGCCGCCAAGCCTTGTCTTTGATCGCCGCGACAACCGCAGGCGTGGCCTTGCCAGAGGCTTTTGCACAATCGGGCAAGTGGCCCCAGAAACCCATTCGCATCGTGGTGGCCTTTCCACCCGGCGGCCTGACCGATGCGTATGCCCGCATGTATGCTGAGCAACTCAGCGCTAAATTGGGTGTTTCAGTGGTGGTCGACAACAAACCCGGCGCTGGCGCCATCATCGGTATCGATGCGGTAGCCAAATCCCCACCCGATGGTTACACCTTGCTGATGACCACATCCGGAACCGTCTGGCAAAACC
The DNA here is from genome assembly GCA_947454355.1 of Comamonadaceae bacterium. Taxonomy (GTDB): domain Bacteria; phylum Pseudomonadota; class Gammaproteobacteria; order Burkholderiales; family Burkholderiaceae_C; genus Limnohabitans_A. Next base: position 23,227 of record CANGKR010000019.1, on the reverse strand, counting down.
GGGTGCTCTACACCAAGCTGCCCTACAACTTGGACAAAGACCTGACCCCCATCGCCAATTTCCCCTCCGGCCCTTTGGTCATGGGCGTCTCTGACAAAGTACCCTCCAAAACGATTCAAGAGTTCATCGAGTTCGCCAAGACCAATCAGACCTCGATGGGAACCTATGCCCCAGGCTCGTACCCGCACATGGTGGCCGATCAAATCAATCGCAACCACGGCAGTAAGATCCTTTCAGTGCACTACAAAGGCGAGTCTCCCATGTGGGTGGATGTGGCTTCGGGTCAACTGCAAGTGGCTATCGGCAGTTACCAAGCCTTCAATACCGTGGCCGGTCGCGGTGTGCGCCCCATTGGTGTGACCGGCGCTTACCGCTCACCCAAATTGCCCAATGTACCCACCTTGGTGGAACAAGGCATGAAGGACCCCCTGGTCGCGCTTGAAGGTGGCTTACCTTTGATGGCGCCAGCCGGCACGCCCGAAGCCGTTTTGAAAATACTTTCCAGCGTGGTGGTCGAGGGCGCGGATACCGAGCGCGCCGCCAAATTGCGTGAGGCCTTTTCCATCCCCAACAAGCCGAAAAATCTGACTGAAACACGACGCGATTGGGAGCGTGATGTCCCGGTCTGGATCAAGCTGGCGGTGGACTTGGGCATCAAGCTCGATTGATGCAAACCCTGCACCCCACGCCCGACAAAGAAACAATCGCCCTGCTGCCTGCCTTTGACCGCCTAGGTCTGGGCCAGATCACCCTGGTCAGTCACGGCGACCAGGCCGAGCAGGCCCTGGCGCAGTTGATGCAGCACCGTGCATGGGGTTTTGACACCGAATCCAAACCCACCTTCAAGGTGGGCGAGGTTTCTGATGGTCCTCACATCTTGCAGCTTTCCACAGCTGAGCACGCCTGGGTATTTCAATTGCACGAACCGACCTGCCGGGCGGTGGCTGCACATCTCATGGCGACCCAAAGCGTGATCAAGGCCGGGTTTGGCTTGGGCGATGACCGCAAGCGCATCTTGCACAAACTCAATGTAGAGCCTCAAGAAGTTTTGGAACTCAACACGGTTTTTCGAGAGCGCGGTTACCGCAAAGACATGGGTGTCAAGGGGGCAGTGGCGGTGCTGTTCAATCAGCGTTTCATCAAGTCGAAAAAAGCAGCCACCAGCAACTGGGCTCAACCCAGATTGAGCGAGGCGCAATTGATCTACGCGGCCAACGACGCCTATGCCGCCATCCGGGTGTTTGACAAACTCGGCCTCTGACGAAGTCTTGTCAGACCACGATGGGGTTCAAGGCTCCGTCCATGCTCATGCAAATGCCGGTGATGTAACTGGCTTTGCTGGATGCCAAAAACACCACCGCGTTGGCAACTTCTTCGGGCAAGGCCATGCGGCCCAAGGGGATTTTGCTGATGGATTGCTGCATCACCTGGTCAGCGCTGATGCCCTTAAGCCGGGCTTCTGCAGCAAAGCCTTCTTGCAAGCGGTCAGTCAAGGTCAAACCCGGGTTAATGGCATTGACACGGATACCCTTCTCGCCATAGGCCGCTGCAAGACCTGCGCTCACCAGCATCAAGGCCGCATTGGCTGCGCCGCCTGGCAGATGGATAGGGCTGGCCACTTTGCCGCCATTACCCACTACATTGACCACCGAGCCCTGTCCGCGCTCGGCCATGCGATGAATGACCGGATTGATCATGTGAATATAGGTGAAATACTTGGCTTGCATCGCATCGGCAAAGGCTTCGGGCGTCAACTCCGGTGCAGGTGTGCGCTTGGCGGCACCAGCCGAATTGACCAACACGTCGACTGGACCGAAAGTACCTTCTGCCTCATTCAGCGCTGACAACGCAGCGTGAGCATCGCGCAAATTGGCCGCCACGGTATGGACTTGGGCCTGCGGAAAACGCGCCAAGACTTGGGCCTGACCGTGAGCAAGGTTGGCGGCATCGCGCGAGACCAGGCTCACGCGGGCGCCCTCCTCCGCAAAAGCCAAGGCGCAAGCCAGGCCGATGCCTTTGCTGCCGCCAGTGATCAGGACATGCTTGTCGCGCAGGTGAAGTTCCATGGTGTGCTTTTCTGATGAAATGAACTAACCGATATTGGAACATTTTTAGATGGAATTTTCTTCATGAGCCCCAATACCTCTGCACTTCGCAAGCGATTAGAGCAACCCGGCCTGGTGGTGGCGCCGGGCGTGTTTGACATGGTCTCGCTCCGATTAGCGGACAGCTTTGGCTTTGACGCCTTGTACATGACAGGTTACGGCACTGTGGCCTCGCACATGGGCTTACCCGATGCAGGTTTGGCCACTTACTCGGACATGGTGGGCCGTGTCACTGCCATGGCCGGCATGGCACGCAGCCCCTTGATCGCTGATGGCGACACCGGCTACGGCGGATTGCTCAATATGCGCCACACTGTGCGGGGTTATGAAGCCGCAGGAGCCGCAGCCATCCAACTTGAAGACCAGGAGTTCCCCAAAAAGTGCGGGCACACGCCGGGCCGCCGGGTGATTCCCATGGAAGACATGGTGCGCAAAATCCGGGTTGCGGTAGACGCTCGGCAATCTCCCGATTTTTTAATCATTGCACGCACCGATGCCCGCACATCGCTGGGCTTATCCGAAGCCCTGCGCCGCGCTGAGGCGTATGCCCGTGCAGGTGCTGACCTGCTCTTTGTGGAGTCGCCTGAATCCGAAGAAGAAATGCGCACAATCGGTCGCAGCTTCAACCTGCCTTTGGTGGCCAACATGGTTGAGCGCGGTCGCACCCCGGTACTCAGCCGTGATGACCTGGCGGGGCTGGGCTACAAACTGGCCATCTTCCCCGTCACAGCCATGCTGGCCAGTGTGCACGCCATGACACAGGTATATCAACAGTTCAAAGACACCGGCTCCTCAGCAGGAAGTGAGACACCCTTGTACGATTTTGGCGCGTTGACCCAGTTGATGGGTTTTGAAGACGTGTGGGATTTTGAAAAACGTTACGCAGAAACCGATTGAGCCCTATTTGGAGCAACACATGAACACCAACACATCCTTTCCGGCGAAGACTCTCGCAAGCAAGCGCTCTCAGCTGCTGCTCGCCAGCCTGCTCGGCTTATTGAGTCTGATGCCACAACTGGCCAAGGCTCAAGCGGCCTTTCCCAGCAAACCGATTCGTTTGGTGGTGCCCTTCACCCCTGGAGGCGTCACCGACACCAGTGGGCGATTGATAGCCGAGCAGTTAGGCAAACGTTTGGGTCAAAACGTCGTGGTCGACAACAAACCCGGTGCTTCGGGCAATATCGGCACGCAAATGGTGGCGGCAGCTGAGCCCGACGGTTACACCCTTTTGCTGGGCTTCGACGGCACATTGGTGATCAATCCTCATGTTTTCCCTAAAGTGGGTTTCGATCCCGTCAAGGACTTTGCCCCGATCGGCAAGATCGGTGACGCGGTGCTGATACTGGTTGCAAATCCAGGCGTGCCAGCCAAAACCCTCAAAGAAGTGATTGCCTTGTCAAAGACCCAACCCAATGGCTTGTCCTACGGAACCTCTGGCACGGGTGGCACACCGCACATTGCTGGCGAATTGCTCAAATCCCGCACTGGTGCGAACCTCACACACATTCCCTACAAAGGCGGTGGCCAAGCCATGACCGACGTGCTTGGCGGCAACATCCCCCTGGTCTACACCGCGATTGCAGGTGCCATCCCGCATGTCAAATCAGGTAAGTTGCACGCAGTGGCGGTTTCCAGTGCCCAGCGTGCGAGTTCCATGCCGGAAGTGGCGACATTCATTGAAAACGGCGTGACCGATTTCGACATCAACTCCTGGGTGGGCTTGCTGGCGCCCGCCAAAACCCCCAAATCCGTTATCGACAAACTCAATGCCGAATTGCAATCGATCTTGTCGGACCCTGCGGTACGCGAACGCTTGAACGGCATGGGCATTGCGGCCACGCCCGGTTCGGCAGACAAATTCGGGCAAGATATGGCGCGAGATCTGGCTCGCTACGGTCCTGTGGTCAAAGCCGCCAACATCAAGGCCGAGTAACGGTCTTCAGGGCAGCGGCAGCAACTCAGGGGTGGCGCCCTCGGGCAATGGATAGCCATCCACATTCAAGGCCATGCTGACCAACGTGTAGTAGCTCATGGTGGCCATCAGGTCCACCACACCACGATCGCCAAAGCTCGCCACCATCGCAGCGTGTGTCGCATCACTCACGCGGCGATGCGCAAGAAGTTCACGACCGAAATCGTAGACGGCTTGCACATCACGGGCGAGCGGTACCTTGGGTGTCTGACCCAGTGCCACGGCATCAATCAAGGCCGTGGGCAAGCCTGCTTCTTGCGCAATACGGCGGTGTATCCACCACACAAACTGCGCGGTCCAGTCGCGGGCCACCAACAAAATGGCCAGCTCATTCAAGGCCAGCGGCAATGAAGAATGAAAGCGGGTGTGTGCACCAAACTGTTGGGCCAAATGTCCCACCTCGGGGCTGTAAAGCAAGACGTTGTAAGGCCCTTGCATGCTGCCCCGTTGTCCGCCAAGGACCTGGCGCGTCATGGTCTTTTGGGCCTCGGTCATGGTAGCCCAAGTCAAGGGCTTGAAGCGATGGCCCCGCAATTCAAATGGCGGTAAATCGTTAGGCAAAGTGGTGTCAGACATGTCAGGTATCAGCGGGGCTTGTCACCCTGCAAAGTGATGCGGTGCAAGATGCGCCGAAAGCCGTGGTAATCGTTGATCGGATTGTGCTGTGCGCAACGGTTGTCCCAAAAGGCAAGGTCATGCGACCGCCAGGACCAGCGGCATGTGAACTCGGGCTTGACCTGGTGCTGAAACAAAAACGTCAACAATGAAGCGCTTTCTGCATCGGTCAGTCCCACGATGCCTGAGGTGTGTGCCACATTGACAAACAAGGCTTTGCGCCCGGTTTCCGGATGGGTGCGGACCACCGGATGCTGGCTGGTGTAACTTTGCGGCGCGGCAGCGTTGCCATCCGACTGGATGCGGTCTTCGCGGGTTTTAGATACATCGGCCTTGGCCGAACTGCTGATGCCTTGTAATCCATCAAGCAGGCGCTGCATGGTGTCAGACAAAGCCTCGTAGGCTGCATACTGACAGGCAAACAAGGTATCACCCCCATAGGGTGGAATCTCTTGGGCCAGCAGCATGGAGCCCATCGGCGGGCAGTCAAGGTAAGTGGTGTCGGAGTGCCAAATGCCGCCGAAGTTGACTTTTTCGTGTTCAAGTTTTTTGACTTCAATGATCTGCGGAAAGTCAGCAAAGCCTTTGACAAAAGGGTACTCCACTGGTTCACCCATGGCCCGCGCAAAAGCCATGAATTGAGCCGAAGTCAGGCCCTGGTCACGAAAAAAAATCACCCCGTGCTGCAAAAGAACTTGTCGAATTTGCGCCGCCGAATCGGCCGTCAGGCCTTGGCGCAAATCCACCTGTGAGATCACCGCACCCAGGCTGCCTGATAATCGCTGAACTTGCATGGACATCAATCGGCTGTCGCGCCAGAGCTCTTGACCACAGCCGCCCAAGTCTTGATGTCTGCATGCAGCATGGACTGAAATTCTTGCGGTGTGGTCTCAAAAGGCTCGGCACCCAAAGCCGCAAATTTATCAAGCAGGTCTTTGTCTTCCAGCACTTTTTTCACATCTGAATTGATTTGCCGCGCCACCGCCATGGGGGTACCTTTGGAGGCGAACAAACCGAACCACGGATTGATCACAAAACCCGGGTAGCCAGACTCGGCGATGGTAGGGATGTCCTTGAAAGCCGCAGCCCGTTTGGAACCAGTCACACTCAAACCCTTGACGGTACCGCCGCGGATGTGCTGCGCCACCGAGGGTAAGCTGGTGAACACGACCTGGATTTGTCCAGAGATCAAATCTGTCAAAGCAGGTGCAGCGCCTTTGTAGGGCACGTGCTGCATCTTGGCGCCACTGGCGGTATTGAACATTTCGCCCAGCAAATGATTGACCGAACCATTACCCGCTGAACCGAAGGACACCGGCTTTTGCAGGGCATACGCGGCCAAGCCTTTCATATTGCTCACTGGAACGGCCGAATTGACAGCCGCGACAAAGGGCACGTTGGCCAATGTGGCCACGGCCACGAAGTCGGCTTCGGGGTCAAAGGGCAGTTTGCTGTAAATGCTGGGGTTGATGGCGTGCGAACCTACATAGGACATCAACAAGGTGTGGCCATCGCCAGGGGCTTTGGCCACCGCATCCATACCGATATTGCCGCCTGCGCCCGGTCGGTTTTCGACGACCACAGGTTGCCCCCATTTCTCGGAGAGCTTTTGACCCACAATGCGCGCCAGTGCATCCGAAGCACCGCCTGGGGTTTGCGGCACGATGATGCGCACCGGCTTCGTGGGGAAACTCACTGGCGCCGTTTGAGCGCCCACCAAAGAGGTCATTGCGGCCAGCAGACACGCAAAGCACCCCTTCCAAACCGACTGCCGAACCCGTTGCTCGCTGTGCATGAACCATTCCCCAGAAAAAAATCTATTCTCTCAGTGCCCTGCACCTGCCACAGTCTTTCAGATGACAGGGTCTTTCACCCCATCACCAGCCTGCGGTGTAACCTTCAGTCACCGACATCCTTCCCAACTTGCCATGATCATCCGCACCCATGAAGACGTGACTACCGCTGTTTTGGCCGAACTCGAACGCGCCACCAATCCTCGCTTCAAGGAGATCATGACCCAGGCCGTCAAGCACCTGCACGGCTTTGTGCGAGATGCCCGCTTGACCGAACCCGAATTCCACCAAGCCTGCGCCTGGATCGCCCAATTGGGCCAACTGACCACCGCCTCTCACAACGAAGTGGTCTTGATCAGCGGCTCGCTGGGCATTTCATCCTTGGTGTGTTTGCTCAATAACGGCGATAAAGGCCAAACCGAAACCACCGCCAACCTCATGGGCCCTTTTTGGCGGGAAAACTCCCCGCGCATGGCCAAGGGCAGCTCAATTGTTCAGACGCCCACCGCAGGCGTGCCCTTGTTTGTCAATGCCTGGGTTCGCGATCAGCAAGGGCGCCCCGTCGAAGGCGCTGATGTCGATATCTGGCAAACCAGTGGCGAGGGTTACTACGAAAACCAAGACCCCAAACAGTCCGACATGAACCTGCGAGGCAAATTCAGCACCGACAACCAGGGGCATATCGCGTTCCAAAGCGTCAAGCCGGGGGCTTACCCGATTCCTTTGAGCGGCCCCGTTGGCGCCTTGTTGCGCGCCCAGGGGCGGCACAACATGCGGCCGGCTCACATCCACTTCATGATCCACAAGTCTGGCTACAAGACGCAGTTTTCACAGGTGTATTCCAGCGACGACCCACACCTGGAAACCGATGTGCAATTCGGAGTCACGCAAAGCCTGATCGGGCAATACGTGCTGCACAGTGGTGAGCCCTCACCCGCGGGGGATACCGGACCGTGGTTTTCGCTGGACCACCACTTCGTGATCGAGCCTGGGCAGACCCACTTGCCCAAGCCACCTATTACCGGCAAATCCACAGGCGAGAGGCCTTTGCAGCAGGTTTTAGCGCGTCGAGCGTAACCACCCTGAGGATCTGAGCAGGACAGAATCAGTCCCGCTGATGACAGACGCAGCCGCAGAGAATGGGTTCAATGCCAACATACCATTCGGCCTCCACCTTGAGCAGCACACCATGAAATTCGGCGTCTTCGATCACCTGGACAACAGCGGCGCGCAGTTGAGTGACTTCTACGAAGATCGACTCCAGCTGATCGAAGAATACGACCGTTCGGGCATTCACATCTACCTCACAGCAGAGCACCATGCCACGCCTTTGGGTATGTCGCCCTCGCCTTCCGTGCTGCACTCGGCGATTGCTCAGCGCACAAAACGCCTGCTCTTCGGGCCCCTGGTCTACACCCTGGCCTTGTACCACCCTCTGCGGTTAGCCGAAGAAATTTGCATGCTGGATCATTTGAGCAAAGGGCGTTTTCAGCTGGGTGTAGGCCGCGGTATCTCGCCGTATGAGTTGAGCTATTACGGGGTCAACCCAGACGAGGCCCATGCACGCTATTTAGAGTCCTTTGAGGTGGTGATGCAGGCTTTGAAAGGCGCCCGTCTTGGCCAGCGCGAGTTGAGCTACCAAGGTCAGTTCTATCAATACAAAGATGTGCCGCTCACACTGGCGCCCTACCAAAATCCCCACCCCCCCCTGTGGTACGGCGTAGGCGACCCCAATGGCGTGTCCTGGTGCGTAGCCAATCGCTGCAACGTGGTGGGCAATGCGCCACTGGACAAAATCCGCTTGATCACTGACCGTTACCGCGAAGAATGGGCCGCGGCCGGACACAGTGCAGACGAATTGCCCCTGATGGGCACTACACGCCACATGGTGATTGCCGACACCGAAAAACAAGCCAACGACCTGGCCCGCGAAGCTTATGGACGCTGGTACAAGAGTTTCATGTACCTGTGGGATAAACACGGGACAAAGCCGAGCGCCTACTTTCCATCGACCTGGGACGAACTCGCAGGCGCAGGTCGCGCCCTGGCGGGCACACCTGCCAAAGTGCGTGAGCAATTGCTGCAACAAATCGAAGTCTCGGGCATTAATTTCGTCTTGACGCGTTTTGCCTTTGGTGACCTCCCTCTAGAGCATTCCAAACGGTCAGTGTCCTTGTTTGCATCCGAGGTGATGCCCTGGATCCTTGAGCGCACGGATGCGCTGCAACCTCACTGAGACCCGACCATGAACACTCTGCGCAAACACTTTCTCCGAACCTTGATGATGTTGGCCGTGATCAGTGTGGCCAGTTTGGCCCAGGCCCAAAGTACCGCAGCCTGGCCAACAAAGCCCGTCAAGATCATCATGCCCAGCCTGCCTGCGGGCAGCCCTGACCGCGTCACTCGCATGGTGGCTGAGAAGCTCACTGTCAAATGGGGCCAACCTGTGGTGGTGGAATACAAACCCGGCGCCACCACGGTGATCGGCACGGACCTGGTGGCCCGCTCTGCGGCCGATGGCTACACATTGTTGTCGACATTCACCTCGCTGGTTCAAGCGCCCGCATTGCTACCCAAGGTGCCATGGGACGCTGAGCGGGACTTTGCACCCATCGTGCAATTCATTCGTTCAGAAGTGGTTTTGCTCGTGCGCAGCGACTCACCTTACAAAACCATAGGCGAATTCATCGCCGGCGCCAAAGCGGCCAAGGCCCAAGGTGCGCCGCTCAACTACGCATCCTTTGGTAATGCCTCGTCCTTTCACATCTATGGCGAAGCCCTCAAACGCGGCGCGGGCATCGACTTGACACACATCCCCTACAAGGGCGAAGCCGCGTCCATCATCGACCTGCTCGGCGGCCAAGTGGTGAGCTCCTTCAACTCGATCGGCACGGCCATGCCCCACATCAAGAGCGGCAAAGTACGCGCTTTGGCCTTGGTGGGTACGGTACGCTCCAAGGTCTTGCCCGAAGTGCCCACCTTTGGTGAGGCGGGTGTGCCCAAACTCGATACCAGTGGTTGGTTCGGCATGCTGGCACCGGTCGGCACGCCGCGCTACATCATCGACAAAATCGCCACAGATACCGCACAAATTCTGGCCTTGCCAGAAGTCATCGAGACATTACGCGGGCAAGGCTTAGAGCCCACGGGCCTAGGCCCCGATGCCTTTGCGCGCTTCCTGCACGACGACTTGCTGCGCTGGAAGTCACTCACCACAGAACTCGGCATCAAAGCTGACAATTGATCAAAAGGAGAACCTCATGCGTCAAGCAGTCATTGTTTCTTATGCACGCACCGGTCTGGCCAAAGCAGGCCGCGGCGGCTTCAACAACACCTCGAGCATGACCATGCTCGGCCACGCCATCAGGGCGGCGGTGGAACGCTCCAAAGTTGACCCGGCCGAAGTTGAAGACGTGATCGCTGGCTGCGTGGCAGCGTCGGGCAACGTGGCCCGAGCAGCCGCACTCTTGGCAGGCTTGCCGGTGACCACATCGGGTATGACCTTGCACCGTGCGTGCTCTTCAGGCCTGAATGCGATTGCTGTTGCAGCGCATCAGATCGTGGAAGAAGGCGCGGAGATCATGGTGGGCTGCGGTGTGGACAGCATCAGCTTCCAGGGCGGCGGTGGCGGCGGGCGTGATGAAACCTTGACGGACAGCCACCCTGCCATCTGGATGCCCATGATCGAAACCGCAGACATCGTGGCCGAACGTTACAAGATCAGCCGCGAATACCAAGACGAGTACTCGCTGCAATCACAACAACGCATGGCTGCCGCACAAGCAGCTGGCAAATTCAAAGACGAAATCATCTCTGTCCATACGAAAATGAAAGTCGTTGACAAAGCCACCAAGGCCGAGTCCATGGTGGATGCAGTGGTCGATCGCGACGAATGCAATCGCCCCGAGACCACGCTCGAAGGTCTGGCCAAACTCGAACCCGTCGTCAAGGGCGCGGGCAAGTTCGTCACCGCAGGCAATGCCAGCCAACTCTCTGATGGTGCGGCGGCAGTGGTGTTGATGGAAGCCAAAGAAGCTGAGCGCCGCGGACTGCAACCGCTGGGCGCATTCAAAGGCTGGGCGGTGGCGGGTTGTGAACCAGATGAAATGGGCATCGGCCCTGTGTTTGCCGTGCCCCGCTTGTTGCAACGCCATGGCCTCAAAATCAGTGACATCGACTTGTGGGAACTGAACGAAGCATTTGCCAGCCAGTGCCTTTACAGCCGAGATCGTTTGGGTATTGACCCGTCAATTTATAACGTCAATGGTGGCTCAATCGCCATTGGTCACCCCTTTGGGATGACCGGCGCACGCCTCAGTGGCCACGCCCTGATGGAAGGCCGTCGGCGAGGGGCCAAGCATGCCGTGGTTTCCATGTGCATCGGTGGCGGCATGGGTGGCGCGGGCTTGTTTGAAGTCTACTGAGACAGACCCATCAATCCAAAAAACGCAGCGTGTCGCCGCATTGAATGCGGCCTGCGCGAACCACATCGGCATAAACGCCAGCACAGGGCAGCGTGCCGAAATCGCCTAAATCACACATGTTGTGTTCTGCGATGGCTCGCAAAATGCCCGGGTCTCGCGGTAGATCATCCTGCGCCAAGGTCACACTGATGCACCTGGGGCATGGGATGGTCACGCGCAGCACCAACTCATTGCCAATCGCGAGGGTGCGGCCCACCCAAGTGTTTTCAGTCAAGGCCTCAGCTTGGGTTTGAATCACGATGTTGGGACGAAATCTGCGAACATCAAAACGCCCCTGAGGGTAGGCTTTTTGGAAATGATCCATTGTGGAGGATGCAATCAAGTGCAGGCTTCCGTAATCAACAAAGGCCCCTGGTGTGGCGCCGCCGCCCAGAGGGAATTCGGTGACCCCGCTCATGGATCCACCCAGCGTTCCTGCGGGAACCTCGATCAGAACGCCAGCAGGCGCGCTGGACATCAGCTTCAACTTGCGCTCAAAAAGTTCTGAAATTCGCTCTTCCAGCAACGGGGTGTCTGAAGACAAGGTTTCACCAGAAGGCATGGTGATTTGCAACAGGGGCACTTCGGCATCCGCTGTGGGCTCAGAGACAAAGTGCGGGTGATAGTTCAGAAAATTTTCAGCCCATTTACGCACAACGGCGGTCCGGTTAGATTCTTCGTTCACAAATGCATATACCCGATCGCCCACAACGCCTTTAGGCGACACCCTCACGGACTCAAGCTGCTCTCCGGCCATAGATTTAACGGGATAGCGCCAAATGGATTGCACAACATCCTGCGCCGACTCGCCATCTGAGTCGGGGCTGGATGCGTCAAGTTTGTCAGCACGGACAAATGCATGCTGAACACCACCATCTACATTATTTCGGGCCTCCATCAATTTCTGGCGGCCGGAATGCGTGAGGTATTGAACACCGGCATCGATGTTGTTGCTGCGACCATAGTGATGGGCCAAGGCGGATACATGATCTTCTAGGGAATGGCTATACAGGCCTTCAATGGCGGAGCCTATACGCTCGTGCAAAACTTTGCGACGCTCCACCAACAAGGTGTTGTAAGCCACATCCTGGGTTAAAGCGCTTTTAAAAATATAGCCCTTTTCACCTGCCACATACTTTTCGTAAATGAATTCACCCTGCTGCAGTTCTTTGAGCTGCAGCGCAAGTTTGTTCTGGTTGGTACCGGTGACCTCCAAAATCAAGGGTACAGAAAATTCTATACCAATAACTGCCAATGTTTGCAACAGCTCTTTGGCATGTGCAGGCAACCTGTCAATACGCGCTGCCAAAATCGCTTGCACCGAAGTAGGTATGTCCAATTCGTTCAAATTTTTAGTCAAGATGACCTGACCGTCTCGAGACAAAGTACCGTCATCAAACAAGGCCTTGACCATTTCTTCCATGAAAAATGGCGTGCCACTGGACTTCTCAAATATCAGTTGTTGCAGGTCCGACAGACGTTCGTTCTGCCCCAACATGTCTGCGAGCATTTCTGTTGCAGCAAGCTCACCCAATGGGTCCAGACGAATTTGAGTGAAGTAGGAATTGTTGTGCCAAAGGTGTACATACTCAGGCCTGAAATTCACAATCATCAAAATACGCGCCGTACCAATCGCTTGCGTCATGAACGTCAAAAACGCTTCGGTTTGAGCGTCAATCCAGTGCAAATCTTCAAAGATCAAAGTCAAGGGTTGGCGGACAGACTCGCGCACAAAAAGGCGTTTCAATCCTTCCCATGTTTGATTCAGACGCGTTGCCTCATCCATGTCAAGCGATAGGTCATCTGTGCCATGCAGGCTCAACAAACTGTACACATAGGGTTGGACATCTGCCAATTGTGGATCGAGCTCAATTATTTTTTGAGAGATCTTTTCCCGCCGCTGTTGCTCATGGTCTTGAGCTTGTATATCGAAATACTCATGTAGCAATTCGATCAAGGGCAAGCCATAGGATGACTTGCCATGGGATACCGAAGAAGTTGCGAGCACGTTGAAGTCAGATGAAAAATCAGCCATGGACTCCAAAACCAACCGGGACTTGCCTGTGCCGGCCTCTGCAATGATGACTACGACTTGCCCCCTGCCTGCTTGTGATGTCGCCGCTGCATTTTTCAGCGTCGCCAACTCATGCGAACGCCCCACGAACTTAGAGAAACCTTGATTAGCAGAACGTTGCATGCGGGTGCGTTGTTTACCCAAGCCTGTGACTTCATACACTTTGACAGGCTCGCTTACACCTTTGACCTTGGCTAAACCCAAATCATTGAACTCGCAGGAACCTTCACACAGTTGCCGAATCGTCTCTGATGCTGCAATTGAACCCACCGGCGCCAAGGTCTGCAGGCGAGCACCCAAACTGGTGGAGTGACCGATAGGGGTATATTCGATTTGGCCATTACCCAGTCTCAACGGGCGAACCACGGCCTCCCCCGTGTGCACCCCCACGCGGCCTTGAATAGCTTGATGGCCCTTGGCTGTTATGTTTGCTGAATAGGCTTTGAGTTCACTTTGCATACGCAAAGCTGCATACAAAGCACGATGCGCGTGATCTTCATGCACAACAGGTGCGCCAAACATGGCAAAAATGCCGTCGCCGGTGGTCTGCACCACGTAACCATCGTAATGCAGCACAGCATCGATCATCAACTGCAACGCAGGCTCGACCAAGGCACGAGCGTCTTCGGGGTCCAAGTTTTCAATGAGCTCCATCGAACCCTTGATGTCTGCAAACAAGACGGTGATGACTTTGCGTTCACCACTGATACTCTCTTTAGCGATCTCCGAAGGTGCCGGTGGTTTCTCGATCGGGGCGATGGCTTGCGTTGGGGCTATAGGCTTAACGCCCAAGGAAGTTCCGCAATCACCGCAAAATGCTTTACCCACCGGTGACTGTGAATGGCATTGAGGGCAAAGTAAAAATTGAGGGGCACCACAATCAGAACAAAAGCGTTTGCCTTCCGCTATATCCGCATGACACTGGATGCAGTTCATAATTAAATGCTATTCATAAGTGTTGGTTAATGCTGCAACTTGAATTCTATTTTGATGAATTTTCAAAATATCAAAAGCAGGCACTGGGCACCAGAATAACAGTTACTTTGGACGAAGTCCAAAATGGTGTTTTCAAGCACTTTCATTGCACTGGAAAGTCAAAGTCAACAGGAGTTATGCAATTGCATAATGTCTTGGTGCTGAGTGATCTGGGCCCATGCTCGGAAAATAACAATTCATTTCAAGTTATCTCTTTCGTTCAGAAATTGGAGAGCGCCCATGCTGACCATTGAACTACCGGAAACCCAGTATGTACTTTCGGGCGAACTGAGCATCGCCTATCAAGTTTTCGGCCACGGCGATACCGACTTACTGTATGTTCCGGGCATCATTTCACATGTCGAGTTGATGTGGGCAGATGCCGATTCACGAGCCTTCTTGACAACGCTGGGGCAACACTTTCGCGTCATCATTTTTGACAAACGCGGGCAAGGTATGTCCGACCGGATCGAAGGCGCCACCACATTGGAAGAACGCATTGATGACCTACGCGCGGTCATGGAAGCAGTTGATTCCAAAAGCGCCACCTTGTTCGGATTGTCGGAAGGTGGGCCTGTTTGTTTGCTTTTTGCAGCGACATATCCGCAGAAAGTAGAGCGCCTGATTTTGTTTGGCTCCATGGCCAAATTTTGGGGGAGCGACGACTACCCCCACAGCCCCCGCATTGAAAAGGTTTTAGAGAATTTGATCGCCAATTGGGGCAAGGGCAATTTCATTGCAGTGGCTGGCCCCAAAGGCGGCTATCCGGCAGACCAATTGCAAACACTTTCCAAATGGGAACGCATGGCCTGCTCGCCCAGTGGAGTTCGCAAGTTCATGATGGCCAATGATCTGATCGATGTTCGTCCGATTTTGCCCAACGTGCTACAGGACACTTTGATCATTCACCGCAGGCACGACAGGATGGTGCGCAAAGGCAATGGCCGCTATCTTGCAGACCACATCCCCAATGCCACCTATTTGGAATTGCCCACCACATCCCACTTGCCACAATACGAAGACAGCGTTGAAGTGCTCGAGTCCATGATTCGGTTTGTCCATTCTTCACGCCTAGGCCGAAGTGAATACCAGGAAGACAAAAAACTGAGCTCAGCGCTGTTCACGGATATTGTGGGCTCCACAGAAAAATTGATCCAGATGGGCGATCTAGCTTGGCGCAAGGCCTTGGATCAGCACGATGCACTGGCCACGCCCTTGGTTAAACAGTTCCGCGGGCGCATCGTGAAAAATACTGGCGATGGACTGTTGGCTGTTTTTGACGGCCCGGTCCGCGCCTTGCAATGCGCCATGGCCTTGGTTCAAGCCTTGGAAGTTATAGGTCTGCCGATTCGGGCTGGACTTCATGTGGGTGAAGTGGTGAGCCGCGGAGAAGATGTAACGGGCATCGCAGTGAATATCGCTGCACGGGTGATGGAAAAAGCAGCTTCAGGTCAAGTCTTGGTCACACGCACCTTGAAAGACTTGACGGGAGGCAGTGAGATGACTTTTGCCTCCATAGGTGAACATGAGCTCAAAGGCTTGCAGGAGAATTTTGAGCTGTATTGTCCATTGGTACAGGCCGCGTAAAGATTGCCAACTTATTTCAATGGCATTACCGTTATTCCCGTGCAGATGATCAGGATTGCACCCACTCTAGAATTCGCTGATTAACCCGTGCAGGATTTTCCAATTGCATAAAGTGCCCTACCCCGTCTAGGATTTCAACGGTCAGCCACGGGCACTGGGCTTGCGCTTGTTCAGCAAGCTCAGCACCAATGCAACCATCATCCCGGCCATGAAGATACAAAACAGGCTGCCTCAAGGGTTCAAGCCCTTTGTTTTGAATGGCGTTGTAGGCCTCCGTTCTGGGGCCACTGCCCAAAGAGGCTCGGTAGTAACCCAACGCGGCTTTCAAATGCTCGGGGTCAACCACGCATTGCTTGAAATTTTGCAGATCTACTGGGGACTCGAAACCTGGGGACCATTCTCTCCACAACAGGTCGATGAGCGCATAGTCGTTGGCAGGAATGGCTGTTTCAGCCAGGGCTGACTGGAAATAAAACATGTACCAACTGCGCTGGATTTGAGCCAAATTGCCTTGAAATGCATTCCTCAAAGCAAGACCCGGTGGGACTGACAAAGCCACAACTCGACGCCAACGATCAGGCGCATTGGCGCCCGCCACATACACTGTGGAGGCTCCCCAGTCATGGCCTATCAATACAGCGTCACTGCTGGCACCCAAGGCTTGATGCAATGCGTTGACATCGGCGGCCAGTGCACCTGTTTGATAACAGTGATCCGGTGCAATCGCAGTAGGGGCGTAGCCACGGGTGAATGGCGCAACAGCGCGATAGCCTGCCTTGGCCAGTTCAGGCAACAGGAAGCGCCAGGTGTGCGCAGAGTCTGGAAAGCCATGAACACACAAAGCCAAAGGCCCAGACCCACACTCAAAGAACGCGAAATCAATACCGTTGGCTTGGACCTGATTCAAATGGATGTCGGATGCCATGTCGCAAATCTCGATGAGTGCAAATACGGGTTGATCTCAAGCCTCTTGATTTCTTGGGGGAATTCAAGGAACTTTGCGCTGAAGCAACTTGAAGGCGTTGCCAAAATAAATTTTACGGGCATCCTGTTCAGACAAATCCAAGGCTTCAATAGAGCGCAAACCTTCGCGGATGAACATCGGGCCTTCTTCAGGATCAAAAGGGCAATCACTGGCAAACACCACGTGGTCAGGCCCGAAAAAATCTAAACCGCAACGCAAGGCTGAAGCCGAGCCGCCCAGCACCGTATCGCCATAGAACATCTTGAAGTAATCCATTGGCGGTTTGGACAAGCGTTTGAGAACATCGGCGTCTGTCCCGTCGGCGCTGCGACTGCCCAGTTGGGCCCACAAGGTCTCTGCCCGGCCTGAGAAATATGGCAGCATGCCCCCGCAGTGGTGCGTGATCAAACGCAGATCAGGTAGCTTTTCAAGCAAGCCTGAAAAAACCATTCGCGCCATGGCCACGCTGGTTTCCATGGGCCATCCGAGCACCTGCCATATCTCATATTGCGAACGGTCCTCGGTAGGGTAGTCCGACCGAGAGCCCGGGCGGGTGGGATGCATCCAGACTGGCAAACGATGGTGATGGGTGATTCGCTCGAAAATAGGAAATACCGAGGGATGGTCCATGGCCTGGCCATTCACGCTGGTGAGAATCTGTACGCCTTTGGCGCCAAGTACATCGATGGCGTAATCCATCTCTAACAAGGCGGCATCCGGATTGTTCATGGGCAAAGAAGCCACAAAGCCCGGAAACTGCTCAGGCCATTGGCGACAGATTTCAGCCATGCCGTCGTTGGCCACGCGGGCATAGGAGGGAGAATCTTGCGGTCCACCCAGCATGTCAGGCGAAGGTACCGCCAGCGAAATGATTTGCTGGACGTCCGGAAACTGAGCCAACATCTCCACCCGAGCGGGCATATCCCAGAGCATACGCAATTGGCTCATGCGCTTGACCATGCCGGGCTCTTTGCCATGGGCTTTGACCAAGTCAAGATAAGCCGGTGGCATGACATGGTTGTAGATATCGATTTTGACTTTGCTCACGCATTACTCCGGTTTGACACCTGCCAGCTGCGCCACTTTCTGCCAACGCACCCATTCTTCTTTGATGTAGGTCGCAAATTGCTCGGGGCTGCTGGCCATCGCTTGGGCGCTGTATTGGGCGAATTTTTCTTTCACATCGGGCAAGGCCATGACGTTAACCAAGGCACGGTGCAATTTCTGAACAATGGCTTTGGGCGTTCCAGCCGGCACCACAATGCCCTGCCAGGAACTCACATCGAAACCTGCAAATCCTTGCTCCGCCACAGTGAGCACTTGGGGCGCTGCACCTGCACGTTTTTCAGTGGTCACTGCCAAGGCCCTCGCCTTACCCGCAGCCACTAAGGGGTAGATGCTGGAGAACGGGTCGAACAACACCTGTATTTGCCCACCCACCAAATCGGTGATTGCAGGCGCACTGCCTTTGTAGGCGATGTGGTTCATCTTGATGCCCGCCAGACTATTGAATTGCTCTACCGCCAAGTGGATCGAGCTGCCTGCGGTCCCGTAGTTCAATTGTCCAGGTTGGCTTTTGGCCAGTTGTACCAACTCCGATAAATTTTTGGCCGGCACACTCGGATGCACAGTGATCAACAAAGGTTGCACAGCCACCAGACTGACCGGGTCGAAACTGGTCACTGGGTCATAGCCCAGTTTGGCAAAGGTCACCGGATTGATCGCCAAGGTACTGATATTGCCCATGATCAAGGTGTAGCCGTCAGGTACCGATCGGGCGCCCAGCTCAGCCCCAATAGCGCCGCTGGCACCTGCGCGGTTATCCACGACCACCGCTTGCCCCAACTCGGCGCTCAATTTGAGCGCCACCGTGCGGGCCACGATGTCGGTCACGCCGCCCGGTGGGAAGGGCACGATCATTTTGAGGGCTTTGTTCGGGTAATCCGCTTGCGCCCAAGCCGTCATTGCCGTGCAGGTCAGCAAAACTGAAAGTAATTTCAGAAAGCGATTCATGCGGCCTCCTTGTAAATGTCTTCTTTGGGTGGGCAATGCAAGGTCAGGATCTGTGCACCCTCATCGCCTGCGGTGCAGTCAGGCAGGGGTTCATCGCGGGAGATGAAGAACATTTCCCAAGCTGCCAAGCTGTGGCCTTGTAATTGCAATGGCCCCTTCAGCACAAATACAAACACACCATCGCTAACGGGGTGTCTGTCAAACTGTAAATGCGCACCCGCAGACACGGGCACATAACCGATGCCCAAACCATCGGCGTCAAAGGGATGCAACATGCATTGCTGGCCCGGCCGTGCCTCAGGCGGCGGCGAAGACAAGTTCAGTGGGCCTACAGTCAAGTGCCGTTTAGGACCGCGAATCATTTTTTCGCGGGCCTCGGAGATGGGAATCAAGCCCGATTCACACACAGGGCGGATAGTGAAGTATTTGATGCCCTGCGGTCCAGAGATCAAAGGTCCATATCCGGTGTAAGCCCCGGCATAGTGCACCAACACACAGTCCAAGGCGTGCGAACCGATGGTACCGTCACCTTCCACAAAGACCTGGAATTGGTTTTGCCGGTGAAAGTGTGACTCCAAAGTGCAATGGGGCGGCTGCTCGATCAAGGAAGCCGTCGGCGACAGCGTGGGGTCTTCACCCGATTCCAACCATTCTGATTTGTAGAAATGGTCGATCATGAAAGGCAGTTGCCTGCGCTTGGTCGCGCCATGGGCGCGGGTTCCGATGACAATCATGGCTTGCTCCTGTGCAAGTGTTCAGTGTGGCAACAGCGCAGCGTTCTATCAAGCCGGCCTTGTCTTGCGGGAGACTACCCACAACTTGAATACACTGGAAGCGCTTTTCCATTGCTGACCCAGGTTGAGTGCACATGTAAAACCCTAAAATGTGTTCCACCGCACTTTGCGTTCTCAGAACCTTGCCGTAACTTCACTTTCACCATGAACGAACCCACTGGCTCGCTTGCCGGCAATCATTCAGAAACCAACCATTCGGTGCTGGAATTTGCCAATGCCTTGTGGCGCGTGCGCAGGCCCAAGCCCTTTGTGTTGGTGTTTGAAGGTGAAGTCGGGCGTGAAGACACCGAGCCCAGCGACTACCTGCACGACAAACTGCTCTTGCCCGAATGGCGCGAGGCCTTTTACCAATTGGTCGATGCCACAGGCTTGGTGGTCTGCCTGAATTCGCACACCCAACACCCCACCTACCGCGATGTCCGCGGACGCTCCAGCAAAGGGCGCCTGAGCCAAGGCGAGTACTACCACCACGATGGCTGCACTGGCCCCGTCAAGCCGCGCTTTGTGGAAATTCGCTGCCCCATCCAGCCGCAAACACGTGGCGTGGCCACCGCCGTAGCGCCCCATCGCGATGTGGTCAAAGCCATGGTGCAAGTGCTGCCCGCCGAGTTGGCCAACAACGCAGCCCTGGCAGAGCAAGACATGAGCACCGAAACCCTGAACCAAATGGACGAGGCCGCGCTAGACCACTTGCAAGGCCTCATCACCCGCACCGTGCGCAAAAAGCTCAACGCCGAAGGCGCACGCAGCTACTTCCGCCAAGTCGATGCCGCTGCCAATGCCTACTTTGAACCTTGGGCCTTAGGCGAAAGCCGTTTCATTGCCAACGCCAACAGCCGGCTCACCATGCAACACCGCCGTGCCTACCAAGCCCCACACACCGGCGGCGTGGCCAATGGTCACTTGGTCAAGCGCTGGACTAATGAAGAGCTGCTGCTACCCGGGCAAGTGGTGAACCACGCCTTGATTGCCGCGCTGTGCATTGAATAAGGTGATGAGGCAGAAACGGAACGGGCTCAGGGGTGTTACCTCGGGGCCCATTGAATTCATTGGCCTAGCTTGGCAAAGTTAGGCTGCACGCTTTGCATCAAGCCGCGGTTTTTGTACATGACCGCATCATCAGCCAGCATCAGCTTGTCTGCGACCAACGCGTCCACAGCAGCATTCCATTTCGCCACATAGCCTGCGGGATTGGCGTACAACTCTTGGGCGCTCTTACGTGGGTCTTTGGCATTTTTGCTGGCGGTGTTCAATGCAAAGGCCAGTTGCGAGCTGCTCAAGCCGTTTTGATCACCCTGAACATAACCCGGGTTGCGCAAGCTGTAACCCACAAAGGTGGCCAAGGGCACTGCACTGTCAGGCATTTTGACGCCGACTTTGCTGTTGCCTTGCGCATCGGACGTAGGCAAATGCACCACATACATCTTGCTGGTGGGTAAAGTGGGAATCACACTTTCGTCGTTCAACGATAAGGTGTTGTACACGCCGTTGAAGCCCAAACCCAAAGCAGACAAATCCGGCGCAGTCAGGCTTTGGGGGTTGCTGGTGGCCACCGCCATGGTGCCGTCGGACACCTTGGGCCAGTTGCTCACCAATGGTGTGCCTGTTCCTTTGGCCCAACCTTCCAAGCTACTGAGCAAAGCACGGTAAAGAGCTGTACTGGCGTTCAATGCGCCTGGAAGTGGTGCCACGGCGTTGCCTGCGCGATCTACACTGTAGTCAGGTTGACTCTTGGCGTTGTTGGCCAATTGTGTGGGGCCATGTGATGTGCCTGCAGAATAAAACAATCGCACGTTGGCGGGGATGTCTATGTCTTTGCCTGCGCCATCGGTCGCTACCAAGGAAGCTCGCGCTCCACCAAATTCAATCGGGCTGTCGTACTGATAGACCTTGGGGCAGGTGTTCAGTTCGGTGCACTTTTTCATCAGGCCATCGGTCTTGCCAGACAAGGGGTCTGTGATCGTCGAATAGGCAAACGGGAACTGGTCACCCGGTGTGTAGTGCGTCTCGTGTTGACGAGAATAGTCACCCGGCTTGGACCAACGGTAGTTGGTGTAGGTTTTGCGTGATCCACCAACCAAGGGCAACATGCCATCAAAGACGGTGCGCACTTGACGGTCGGCATTGAACCCCATCCACAAGAAGTCACGCAAATACCGGCCTGATTGAGAAATGCCAGTGGCCAGCGTGGTCTTGATGCGCCCAGCAACAGGATTGGCATTGCCTGCCTTGTCTTGTGTTTCATAGCGCAAGAATGAGATCAAATCTCGTACGCCCAAAAAGCCCAAGCCCATGGCCTTGGGGTCGCTTGCGGTGTAATTGAAGTGGTAAATGGAGCCGTTGTCGGTGCCATTGTCCAAGGCGGCTGCATATTTGGTGTCTGCCTTTATTTTGGCGCGGTCAATGGTGACATATCCAAAACCTGTTGCGGTGGTGTTACCGCCTTCAGCCACACCCGAGCCCGCTGTGTATGTCCACATGGAAGGGTCGACCTCGATGGGTGCATCGGTGGCTGTTTTGCGGATCCACAAACTGGCGGGGCTGGTCATGACGCGCGGGTAGTAGGTGCCCAACACATTGGTTGACAAGTTCGCACTGTCGGCAATGAATTCGTCTTGCACACCTCCGGTGATTTTTCCGCCAGTTGCATCTTTGGCGACCGGTAAGGTCATCCCTGGTGCATACCACGTTTTGGTGCTGGTGATGGCCGCTGTTGGTCCGCTCAGCGATGAGGGGCGATCGCCCTGCCATCCTGACAAGACCACTGTCATGCCTTGTTTCATCAAATAAGCACTGCCCGCGCCCAAACCTGTAGTCACCGTACCGGTGGCAGTGGTCGGAATCACCGGGGCGACGTTGTTGAACAAATCGTTGCCTGAGCCATCGTTCAAACCTTCCAATGCACTGGTGTTGGTGCGGTTGTTGACGATATACAGCAGGCTACCGCTGGCTTTAGCGGCATCGCTGGGGGTCAAGATCACCACATCGAATTTGTAGTTCACCGTACCCGAGGCATCAGCAGAATTTTTGAGGTCGACAATGGTGGCTGCGCACGGATCGTTTGGATTGACCTTGGCCGAGGCTTCAGCCAGGATGTAGTCGTAGGTGCCAATGTTGCCAAATTGGGCGCCGTTGAATGCAGGCCCCTTGCCCTTGGTGACCAAAGACTCGATCCATGAGTTGGTGATCGGACATGAAACCGTCAAGTCTGGGGCCACTAAAGCAGACTTGGACGCTGGTATCACGGGTTGTGAAAATAACGGGTTACTTGAACCACAGGCCACCAGCATGGCGGCAATTGCACTCAAACCAAACAATGCTTGAACAGCATTGCGCGCAGGCAGTTTTTCTCTGAGAGTAGGCTGGATCACGAGGCGTTCTCTTTCATCATTGTTGATTGAAGTCGCTCACTTGGACTTCAGCTCTGAACTTATGCCAAGAAAAGCGGAATGAAAAGAGGGTAAATACTCGGGTGAATATGAAGCAAAACTGAACCCCACAGCCCACTCCAGCCACTTTTCACTGGGCTTAGCCAATGTGGGGGAGAGCCAAGCGATGTCGCACCGATCGGGGTTCTAGAACTAATGTATGAGCACACTGGAAGTCCATAAGGTTCAAATTCAACGCATTCGGAAAGTCGTGCCCCGTTGTAAACAGCAAAAGGCCCGGACAGTTATTTATCCGGGCCTTTGTTTTGATTTCGCTGAATGTGTCGTTTACTTTTTGCTCGGTGGAAGATCCGTGCAGCTACCGTGCGCCACTTCTGCCGCCATGCCGATGCTTTCGCCCAGCGTGGGGTGGGGGTGGATGGTTTTGCCGATGTCCACTGCGTCTGCGCCCATCTCGATGGCCAGAGCGATCTCGCCAATCAT
>CANGKR010000018.1 GCA_947454355.1 Comamonadaceae bacterium | reverse complement strand
TGTGACTGCCACCATGACCCATTGTGACGCATGTCCTTGGCACAGCGATTGGTAACCACTCTGTAACTCCCAAGCCATCATCTTGGGCAGAAGACGGTTACCATCGATCATGTAACTAAATTACATCAACGGAAGATGGACTTCTGTCCGCCAAGTTCAACGATCCTCCATGCCCATCACACTTCATTCCACCGTGGCCGAAGTCACCGCCCGCATCACGGCGCGTAGTCGCCCGACTCGCCAAGCTTATTTGCAGCAGGTGGACGCAGCAGCAGGGCGCGACCCCGGTGCCCAGCGCCTGGGCTGTGCCAACGTGGCCCACGCCTTTGCCGCCATGCCCGAAGGCGACAAAGGCCGCGCCACCGCCTTGGACAAAATCAAAGTGGTCGCCCCGCGTGCGCCCAACATGGCCATCGTCAACGCCTACAACGACTTGCTCTCGGCCCACGCGCCGCTGCAGCACTACCCCGACCTCATCAAAGACGAAGCCCGCAAGCTGGGCGCCACCGCCCAAGTGGCCGGGGGCGTGCCCGCCATGTGCGACGGCGTGACCCAGGGCACGCCGGGCATGGAGCTGAGCCTGTTCAGCCGCGACGTGATCGCCATGGCCACAGCGGTGTCGCTCAGCCATGACGTGTTTGACGCGGCCCTGATGCTGGGTGTGTGCGACAAGATCGTGCCTGGCCTGCTCATTGGTGCTTTGCAGTTTGGCCACTTGCCCACCGTGTTTGTGCCTGCGGGCCCCATGACCAGCGGCCTGTCCAACAACGAAAAATCCAAGGTGCGCGAGCAAGCTGCGCAAGGTCTCGTCGGTCGCCCCGAACTGCTCGAAGCCGAATCGGCTGCTTACCACGGCGAAGGCACTTGCACCTTTTACGGCACGGCCAACAGCAACCAGATGCTGCTCGAAGCCATGGGCCTGCATGTGCCCGGCACCGCCTTCATCAACCCGGGCGAAGGCGTGCGCGCAGAACTCACCCGCGAAGCGGCCCGCACCGTGCTGGCACTGGTCAAGGATAAAAACTTCACGCCGATTGGCCGCTTGGTCGACGAGCGCTGCATCGTCAACGCCATGGTCGCTTTGTTGGCCACGGGCGGCTCGACCAATCACCTGATCCACTGGGTGGCGGTGGCGCGTGCGGCGGGCATCGTGATCGACTGGGACGACTTCTCGGCCCTGTCGGACGTGGTGCCGCTGCTGACCCGCGTGTACCCCAACGGCAGTGCCGATGTGAACCAGTTCCAAGCCGCAGGTGGTCCGGGCTATGTGATCCGCGAACTCCTTGATGCCGGTCTGATGCACGCCGATGTGCTGACGGTGCGCCCCGGTGGCTTGCGCGAATTCACCCGCATTCCATCCGCTCAAAACGGCCATCTGGTTTGGCATGACGCGGGCGTCAGCCAAGACGACACCGTGGTTCGCCCCGCGACCAGCCCTTTCAGCGCCACAGGCGGCCTGAAACTCTTGCAAGGCAATTTGGGCCGCAGTGTGATCAAGATTTCGGCGGTGCCTGAGGCATTGCACACCATCGAAGCGCCCGCCCGTGTATTCGGTTCACAAGACGAGTTGCACGCCGCGTTCAAGGCCGGTGAACTGGATCGAGATGTGGTGTGTGTGGTGCGTTGGCAGGGCCCACAAGCCAACGGCATGCCCGAGCTGCACAAACTCACCCCGCCCATGGCCGTGCTGCAAGGCAAGGGCTTCAAGGTGGCGCTGGTCACCGATGGCCGCATGAGCGGTGCGTCGGGCAAAGTACCCGCCGCCATTCACGTCTCGCCTGAAGCCGCAGCCGGTGGCCCGCTGGCCAAGGTGCAAGACGGTGACCTGATCCGCTTGGATGGCGTGGCGGGCACCCTGCAAGTGCTGGTGAGCGAGGCCGAATGGGCCGCCCGCCCATTGGCCCAGATGCCCGCCGAGCTGCGTGCCGCCAACGGCGTGGGCATGGGCCGTGAACTGTTTGCCAACCTGCGCCGCAATGCGCTCAAAGCTGAAGAAGGAGCCTGCACATGGCTGTAAATCTAACCTCCCTGCAAGTGATGCAGGACGCCCCCGTGATCCCCGTGATCGTGCTGAACGATGTGGCCCATGCCGTGCCCATGGCCCGAGCCCTGCTGGCCGGTGGCATCCGCATGCTTGAGATCACGCTGCGCACTCCGCAGGCCCTGGCCTGCATGGAAGCGATTGCCAACGAAGTCGAAGGCGCGGTGGTGGGTGCCGGCACTGTGCGCAGCCCCGCCGATGCGGCTGCGGCCGTCAAGGCCGGTGCCCGGTTTGCCGTGAGCCCGGGGTTCACCCCGGCGGTGGGGCAAGCCTGCAAAGACTTGGGTCTGCCCTTGTTGCCAGGTGTGGCCAGCGGCAGTGAAATCATGATGGCGCAAGAAGAAGGCTACACCCAACTCAAATTTTTCCCTGCCATGCAAGCGGGCGGTCCCGCCATGCTCAAGGCATGGAGCGGCCCCTTCTTTGATGTGAAGTTCTGCCCCACAGGGGGTGTCACTCAGGCCAATGCCGCTGACTTTTTGAGTCTGCCTAACGTGGCCTGCGTGGGGGGCTCTTGGTTGGTGCCTGCTGACGCCATGGCCCAGGGCGACTGGAAACGCATCGAAACCCTGGCGAGGCAAGCAAGCCAATTGCCGCGATAAGCGGACCAGTCCACCTCAGAGATGAACTTCAATCAAAGGTGCGTTGGATCAATTCGATCTTGTAGCCGTCCGGATCGGTCACAAATGCGATCACGGTGGTGCCGCCTTTGACCGGACCGGGCTCACGGGTGACGTTGCCACCGCTGGCTTTGATCTTGTCGCAAGCGGCATAGACATCGGGCACGCCCAGCGCCAGGTGGCCAAAGGCAGTGCCCATGTCGTATTGCTCTACGCCCCAGTTGTAGGTCAATTCGATCTCGGCGTGATCGGGATTTTTCCCATAACCCACAAAGGCCAGCGAGTATTTGTAGTCGGGGTTTTCTGATGTGCGTTGCAGCGTCATACCCAGCACTTGGGTGTAAAAATCAATCGAGCGTTGAAGGTTGCCAACGCGCAGCATGGTGTGAAGCAGTCGCATGAAAGTCTTTCTCAGGGTGGAGGGGTGGGCATGTCAAATACCAAGCAGGCGGAGCTGACATGGGCAACCACAAAACGGGGTGCTCAAAGAATACACGTGATCGTTTGTCATACCTTGGCTTTCCAAGCGTTCAAGTGTTCAGACAAGCCGCTGTAAATATTGTTGAGCAAGGCTTGCCGGCGTTTGGCTTCGGCGCGTTTTTTGGAAGCAATTTCAGACAAGTCGATGTCTTTTTCTGCTTGCGGCGGCAGGCTGTACCAGCCGTCGGCGCGCAAATGGGAGCCTGCCTCTAGCCAAGTCTTGTCGTAATTGGCCGTGATGTGACGGCGTCGCCACCAATTGAGGGCAATGCGTTGGCGATTAGAGATCAATAGCACCGATGTGCACTGCCAAATGGCAGCGAGATTGCGCACTGCATGCAGCATCAGATTGGCGGGACGACAGGCATGGAAATCACCTGTGGCTTGCCGCACCCATTGCTGCGCCTGCTCTTGCGATGTACCTTGCAAGCGACCGACTCGCAAACAACGTTGGCCGTCAGCCTCGCCTAAAGTGCAATTGAGCTCAAAGAGGCTGTGACCTTGGTAGATCAAACTCAGGCACATCTCGCCTTCGCGATGGCCTTGATCCGACGCACTCAAGCGCAGTTCAAATGGCGCCTCGCTTTTGGTCAAACCTTGGTAAATCAGCTGGGGGGCTGACATGGCCTGATCCAACAAAGCACCCAAACCCAAGTCCTGTGCAATCCGGTAATGGGTCTGAATCACTTGGACACGGTCCGCGCAGCCCCAACCGGTCGACAAATACGGGCGGTAGATTTTGGTGATCAGTTTGGGTTGGTGTTGCAAGGCCCGATGCAGGTAGGGCGTGGCGTCCATGAAATCCAGCCAGGAACGGGTGGCACGGGGGGCGCTCAGGGCGCCAATCAGCATCTTCATCCGGTCTTTGGGGCGATAAGCGGGCTGTGACCCGATGGCGGACAAACGTTGCAGCATACAGAGATTTTAGGCGCTTTGCAGGGTATCGCTCGACGGAGTGGATTCCTCTGCGGTCAGCTGATCCGGGGCCATGTCGCTGAGTTTACGCATATCGGCCACCGAATGGTTGTCATGCAAACCACTGATGGCATCTTGATAATGCATGCCCACGGCGATGTGCTCAGTGCCATATGCGTGTTGCGCATGAACTTGCGCGCCCAAGGCCGGATCGCGAGCGGTGATGCTCACCAGCAAGCGTGTGGCCGAATTTTGGAGTTGTTCAACGTCCATGCTGCGCAGAGACGCCAAGGGACTGTCATCGTTGATCTCGTGTGTCAGTGTCCACATCAAAGGAAAGTAAGGTAAGTCATCCCGCGTCAGCGTCAAATCCACCATGCTGCGAAAGCGTTGGCCGTCGGGCATGACCGCCAGCACCAAGGTGGTCACGCGCACCTGCGCATCCAGCAGGGGGTACATGCGCCCATTGCCTATGCGGATCATCAAGCGGTAACCGCCTTGGCTGCGGGTCACTACCGCATGGCTGGCGAACATCAGTTTGGCCTTGGGTTTCGAAAAACGTACAAACACCAAACCGGTCATGGTGGCTGTCAATAACATGCCTACCAGCACTTCGATGGCAGAGACCATGTGACTGAAAGCTGTGATGGGGGCCATGTTGCCGTAACCCACGGTGGCCAGGGTTTCAATGCTGAAGTAAAAAGCATCGCTGAAAGATCCCGCACGCATATTGGCCACCGAGCCCGGTGCGGACCAATACAGCAAAGCAAAGAAAGCATTGATCAAGCAGTAGATGATCAACAGTCCGAATAAAAACTGAGGCCAACTCATGGTCAATGCCAAGTGGTAGGGGTCTTTCAGATCGAACCTGTGCACCCCCAACTTTCCAAGTTGTAAGGAGTCAATGCCCGATGCAGCGTGCTGCATGGTTTTGACGGAGTTTTCGCGTTTTTTATTCATCTCATCCCTTTCGATTCAGTTCAAGCATTGAGGATAAGTCGGAAATGGCAGGTGTATAGCCCAAGCAGGCGACAATCCCCTGATTGACTTACTGGGCCAGGCCCACCTCCTTTATGAATTCCAACCCCTCTCGCGACTTGTGCGAACCTTGTGCTGGTATCCAGCAGCACTGGCGCCGCGCACCCGGTCATGCCGAACTGGTCCAAGGTGCTAACCGCAAATCTGAAAACAGCCAAGCCACCATCACCCGATATGTATGCGATCGCTGCGGCAGCACCTGGGACTATGAAAACGACAAAGGCAACTTGCACGCGGGGTGGTCTGTGGTGAAGCGCTGAATCGACATGCCATCAAGCCCGCATGCTGTTTCGAGGCTGCGTGCTGCGCGCTTGGCGCGCAGCGCCAAGCCCTTCATGGCGCGGGGTGGCATCAAGGGTGAGCGCTGTGAGGGTTGTCGGCTGGTGCCCAGTCACTGCATGTGCGAAGTGCGCCCCCAGGTGGCGACGCAGGCAGGTGTGTGTTTGCTGATGGCCGACATCGAGCCGCTCAAACCCAGCAATACAGGTTGGTTGATCGCCGATGTGGTCCAGGACACCTTTGCATTTTCCTGGGCCCGCACCGAGGTTGACCCCGACTTGTTGGTTTTGCTGCGCGATCCGCAGTGGCAACCGTATGTGGTTTTTCCAGGAGATTTTGTGGAAACTGAGCGGGTGGTGCAAAGGGTGCAGACCTCTGCTGCAAAAAAACCTTTGTTCATTGTTCTCGATGCCACCTGGCCCGAGGCGCGCAAGATGTTCCGCAAAAGTCCTTACCTGGACGCATTACCGGTTCTGAGTTTGCAGCCAGAGCAGATCTCGCAATACCGACTTCGCCGCTCTCGGCGTGACGACCATTTTTGCACCAGCGAAGTGGCAGCCTTGTGTCTGGACTTGGCAGGTGAAACCCATGCCGCCCACACGTTGGAGGCTTATCTCTCGGTCTACACCCATCATTATCTGCAGGCTAAGCACCAATTGCCACCCGATTGGGATGGGCAGGCGCATGCCGGATTGAAAGCGTTGCGCGTTTAGCCAAGCCCGAGCTTGGTATGGAGTGAACTGCGTGGGTCAGCCACGCCAAGCCTGCACAAAAGCCGCTGCCTGTCTGCGCACCTGCTCGGCGGTGCGCCCGGGGGCGTACAAAGCCGAACCCAAACCAAAACCGCTGGCACCGGCTGCCCGGTAGGCGGCCATGTTGTCCGGTGTGATGCCGCCCACCGGCAATAAAGGCATGGACGGCGGCAGTACCGCGCGCAAAGCCTTGAGCACAGTCGGGGTGATCAATTCTGCCGGGAACAACTTGAGCCCATGGGCACCGGCTTCGATGGCGGCAAAAGCTTCGCTGGGCGTGACCACACCGGGCAAGACCACCATGCCCAGTTGAAGGGCCTGGGCCACCACGGCTGGCTGGAAGTTGGGTGCCACGATCAAGCGCCCGCCAGCGGCATGCACCTGTTGCACTTGCGCTGTGTTGAGCACTGTGCCCGCGCCGATCAAGTTTTGCGGAAACTTGTCGGTCAGCGCACGGATGCTGGCCAAGGGGTCGGGTGAATTCAAAGGCACTTCGATGATGGTAAAGCCGCTGTCCACCAGGGCTTGCCCGATGGTGGGCGCTTCAGCCGGTGTGAGGCCGCGCAGGATCGCGATCAGCGGCAGTTGGGCCAGGGCTTGAGAGAGCAGGGTCGTGTTCATGCGGCGTCCAATGAGCGGGCCAAGGCCCAAAGACCGGTCCAAGTGGCTTGTGCGTCCAGCGCTTCGCAGTCGATGTGTAGATGTTCCAGGGCCAGGGTGTAGCGCATCGTCAGGACTGAGCTGCCGATCACGATGACCGGACCGTTCTGCACCGTTTGGCGTTGGCTGCGCAGTTCTTCGCCAATCAACAGGCCCGACAAGAAACTGGGCAAAGCCTGAGAAGACAGGTGCTCCATCAAGCCCAGTGTGCGCACCGCGAACAGGTGGTGCAAGAGGCTGCCGGTTTGCTGGCTATGGTCAATGCCTTGCACAAAAGCTGCGTGGTCAAACTCTCCCTTCAAGTCGAGGGTTTTGGCGAGGATGGAATGCTGACTGAGCAAGGCAAACACCTCACCCGTCATGAAGGTCTCGAATCGGGTCACCCGGCCGCATTGCACCTGCGCCCATTTGCTGTGCGTGCCTGGCAAAACCAGGATCGCTGTGTCACGTCCCGTGATTTGCAGGGCGCCGAAAATCTGCACTTCTTCGCCGCGCATCACATCGGGCGTATGCCCCGCATCGATGCTGCTCAAGCCGGGCACCAGTGCGATACGACCGGGTTGCAACCACAGCAAATGTGGTCCTAATTCGGCAAATCCTGCGGGGCACGGGCAGTAGGGTGCTTCTTGCCAGCCCTGTCGGCTGCCAGCCATGCCCGAAATCAGGCACCGAAGACGGGGTGTTTGCATCCAGTCGCCAAAGCAGGTGTTGAAAACGTGTTCAAACTCTCCTGGTGCTACGGCCAGAATGCCGAGTGGAAATTCGCGCGCTTGCAACACGGCCCCTGTAGTGTCCAGGAGGGCGCCACGCAAACTGCTGGTGCCCCAGTCGACGGCCAACAAAGCGGGTGAGGTCATGGATTCAGGACCTCCATCACGGCTGCGGGTCGAGGCATGGGCGCAACTGCGCCATAGCCTTGCACCGACAAGCCCGCAGCCGCATTGGCGTAGATGGCCGCAACCTGTAAAGAGTCGCCAGCGCACAATCGGGCGAGCAGGTTGCCTGCGAAACAATCGCCCGCCCCTGTAGCGTCCACAGGAGTAACCTGATGTCCAGGAAGGATGGTCTGATGACCGTGCTCACTGACGATGGCGCCTTGTGCACCCAGTTTCAGAACCACTTGCGGTGCACCTTGGGCATGACACCAGGCGATGATGTCTTCAGACTGAGTCAAACCGGTCAAGGCGTTGAGGTCATCCCAACTGGGCAAAAATACATGGCATAGGCTCATGGCTTGGCGAATGCAGGCCTGGGCACGAGCCAGAGGCCATAGCGAGAGTCGCAAATTCGAGTCGAGCGAGACGAGCGTGCCAGCTTGGCGTGCATGCTGCATGGCTGCTAGCACCGTGTCACACGCAGAAGCTGAAATGGCCAAGGAGATGCCGGACACATGCAGCCAACGGCTCTGTTCGATGGTGTCGGACCAGTGCTGCAGGTCTTGAACTTGCATCTGGCTGGCCGCCGAGCCCGCACGGGCATAGCTGAAATGGTGCCCTTGTGCATCGTGGCTCACAAAATAAACCC
Source organism: Comamonadaceae bacterium (assembly GCA_947454355.1). Classification (GTDB taxonomy): domain Bacteria; phylum Pseudomonadota; class Gammaproteobacteria; order Burkholderiales; family Burkholderiaceae_C; genus Limnohabitans_A. Next base: position 21,631 of record CANGKR010000018.1, on the reverse strand, counting down.
CTGTGGGTGCACTCGCATCACGTTGAATGGCCGTGGTGTCGACCTGTTCCCTCTGCCAAAGGCTCAACAAACCATCGCCCCAGCGGTCTGTACCCAAACGTGTCAGGTAGCGGACTTTGGCGCCTGCTCTGGCAGCGGCAATGGCGGCGTTGCTGGTATCACCCCCAAAACCTTGCAGGTACAAGGGAGGTTCCGTTTGGGTCTGATTGAATTCAACCAAGGCTTCGCCCAACGCTGCCACGTCCCACAGGCGCATCAGGGGGCCAGACCTTTCAATGCGTCGGCGGGATAGCCGGGCCTGGTTTTGCAGTCTTCGATGTACTGCTCGATGACGGCGTGGAAAGACGCATCAGGGCGCAAACCTAAACCATTGGCGCGCACCGCAGTCGAACCTCGCGACCAGTTGTTGACGATACCAGCCACTTGCTCGTTGCGTTCAAAGCGCACACGATCGCGCACGGCAACACCGGCCACATCCTGCAAGGCTTGCAGCATGTCGCTGACCTTGACGTTCAAGCCGGGTAGATTCAAGGCCAGGCGCCCGCCCATGGCTTCGCGGCTGGCTTCAAACACAGTGATCAATCCGTGCACCGTGTTGCCTGGCGAAGACACGGGATGGGACACACTGGCGTCGACCGGGCAAATGCTTTCTACACCGGCCAGAGGTTCGCGGATGATGCCGCTGAAGAACGACGAGGCTGCGCCGTTGGGCTTGCCCGGGCGCACGGTAACAGTCATCAAGCGGGCTGCACGACCGTCAATGTAGCCCTTGCGGGTGTAGTCGGCTACCAGATATTCCAGCATCAATTTGTGCGTGCCATAAGAGGTTTGTGGCGAGGGCAGGGTGTCGTCGCCCACCAGGTCGGGCAAGGGGTTGGAGGCATCAGGCCCGTAGACCGCGACAGAGCTGGCAAACACCATGCGAGGTGCATTGCCGGCATGACGCAAGCCGTCCAGCAAGACGCGGGTGCTGTCCAGGTTGGAGCGCAAACCGAGATCAAAGTCTTGTTCGCATTCACCTGAAACGGCCGAGGCCAAATGAAAGACGCCATCAAAGCCGCTGGCGAACACATCGCCTTGCTCCAGCATCGGTCCCGCATGGCTGCGCACGCGCGGATCGGCCAGTAAGTCTGCTGGCGCGGGAAAGAGGTCGGTCAAGGTCAGGCTCTGAATGGCTTGGCCGCACAGTTCGCCTTTTTGCAAGATCGTGCGTGCCAGACGCGCGCCCAGGAATCCGGCGCCACCGGTGATCAGAATGTTCATGGCCGCTCCTCAGTGGTTGTCTTTGGGCACGGCCGCGCCGCGCTGGCCGACCAAAAAGTCCAGGTCTGCGCCCTGGTCGGCTTGCAGCACGGTGTCGACATACAGCTTCCAGTAGCCCGACTGCATCGGCGCTTCAGGCTTTTGCCATTGAGCCAGGCGTTTAGCCAGTTCGGCTTCGCTGATCAACAATTGCAGTTTGCGCTCGGGCACATTGAGTTCGATCATGTCACCGTTTTGCACTACGGCCAGGGGGCCGCCGTCGGCCGCTTCGGGCGTGGTGTGCAGCACCACGGTGCCGTAGGCGGTACCGCTCATGCGGGCGTCCGAAATGCGCACCATGTCGGTAATGCCTTTGCGCAGCACCTTGGGCGGCAGCGGCATGTTGCCCACCTCGGCCATGCCGGGGTAGCCTTTGGGGCCGCAGTTCTTGAGCACCAGGATGCAGTGCTCGTCCACATCCAGGTTTTCATCATCGATGCGGGCATGAAAGTCTGTGCTGTTTTCAAATACCACCGCACGGCCGGTGTGTGTCATCAAAGCGGGTGTGGCCGCGCTGGGTTTGATCACGGCGCCACGCGGTGCCAGATTGCCGCGCAAGATAGCGATGCCCGCCTTTTCTTTGAAGGGCGCGTCAAAGGTCTTGATCACACGCGGGTCATAGTTCACAGCATCGGCAATGTTCTCGGCCACACTGTGGCCGCTAACGGTGATGATGTCTTTGTGCAGCAGGTGTTCGATTTCTTTCATCACCACCGGCAAGCCGCCTGCGTAGCAGAAATCTTCCATCAGGTGGTCGCCCGAGGGTTGCAGGTTCAAGAGGCAAGGCAATTCGCTGCCCAAGCGCTCAAAATCGTCAATGGTGAGCTTCAAGCCCAAGCGACCTGCAATAGCGATCAAGTGAATGACCGCGTTGGTTGAGCCGCCAATGGCCGCCAGGGTGCGGATCGCGTTTTCAAAGGCTTCACGGGTCAGCACTTTGCTGATGGTTTGGTCGGTGTGGACCATCTCCACAATGCGGCGACCGGCATTGCGCGCCAGCACATTGCGGCGGCCGTCCACGGCGGGGTAAGCGGCATTCCCGGGCAGGCCAATGCCCAGGGCTTCCACCATGCTGGCCATGGTGCTGGCTGTGCCCATGGTCATGCAGTGACCGTGGCTGCGGTGCATGCAGCTCTCGGCTTCAAAGAAGTCTTGCAGTTTCAGGGTGCCGGCGCGCACTTGTTCGCTCATGCTCCACACACCGGTGCCCGAGCCGAGTTCTTGGCCGCGCCATTTGCCGTTCAGCATGGGGCCGCCCGACACACCAATGGTGGGCAGGTTCACGCTGGACGCGCCCATCAAGAGCGAGGGCGTGGTTTTATCGCAGCCCATGAGCAGCACCACGCCGTCGATGGGGTTGCCACGGATGGACTCTTCCACGTCCATGCTGGCCAGGTTGCGATACAGCATGGCGGTGGGGCGCAGCAGGGTTTCACCCAGCGACATGACCGGGAATTCAAGGGGAAACCCGCCCGCCTCGTAAACCCCAATTTTCACCTGCTCGGCCAACGTGCGAAAGTGCGAATTGCAAGGCGTGAGTTCGCTGAAGGTATTGCAAATACCGATCACCGGACGGCCGTCGAATTGATCGTGCGGCAGGCCCTTGCCTTTCATCCAGCTGCGGTAGGCAAAACCGTCGCGGTCTTGTCGGCCAAACCATTGTTGGCTGCGTAAATCTTCGGGTTTTTTGCGTGGGTTTTGTGACATTGGGAGGCTGGATCCATGAGTGAAAACGAGGGGGTATTCGATAAAAATACTATCGTATGATGATAGAAAGAACAGCGCTTCCTGTAAACCCATGAAGCATCCGTGCAAACCCCTAAGGCTGTCGATTCTGCAGCCAGAAAAGTCTTTCCATGTCACAGACCGACATTTTTTTGGCCTCCCGAGTCCCACCTTTTTTGATGGCCAGTTTGCAAGCGAATTTTGCGCTGCACCTTCGCGATAACAACCCTGCGCCTGAAGCGCTGTCGCGAGTGCGCGCCATCGTAGGTGGTGGCGAGGCCAAGATCGACCAAGCCTTGATGGACCAAATGCCAGCACTGGAGATGATTTCCATCTGCGGTGTGGGTTACGACGGCGTGGATGTTGCCGCCGCCAAAGCACGCGGTATTCCGGTCACCCATACCCCTGATGTGCTCAACGACGATGTGGCCGACCTGGCCATCGCCTTGATGTTGGCGATTGGCAGACAATTGCCGCAATCTGATCAATTCGTGCGGGCCAACCGGTGGGTGGAGGGTGCATTTCCCCTGACGCGCAAAGTCAGTGGTGCCAAGTTGGGTATTGTGGGCATCGGCCGCATCGGTCAGGCCATCGCTAAGCGGGCGGCCGCCTTTGGCATGGACATCAGCTACAACGCCCGCAGTGCCAAGGCCGATCTGCCTTTTACCTTTGTGGCCGATGTGGTCGAGCTGGCCGAAAAAGTGGACTTTTTGGTTGCCATCACACCGGGTGGCGCTGGCACACGTCACTTGATCAACGCCAGAGTCTTGCAGGCCCTGGGCCCCCAAGGCTACCTGATCAATGTGGCACGCGGCTCGGTGGTTGACGAGGCGGCATTGATTGAGGCTCTGCAAAATCACACCATCGCGGGGGCTGCGCTGGACGTTTACCAGGACGAACCGCGCGTGCCCGAAGCCTTGCGTGCACTGCCCAATGTGGTGCTGACACCGCACATGGCCAGTGGCACTGCCGAGACGCGAAAAGCCATGTCGGATTTGGCGCTGGCTAACCTGCAGGCGCATTTGGCCGGAAGCCCTTTGCTGACGCCAGTCCCCGAGTGCCGGACCTGAGTGTTCACTAGGGTTTTCCTGATGCGGCAATGTGTTCAATCATCATATGATAGGAGCGAATGAGCTCACTACACTTGATCAAAAACGTGCACGGCACCACCGTCGATTTGCTGGGTCACGCCATCATTTCGGGGCGCTACGCCGTGGGGTCGAGCTTGCCGCCCGAGCCACTTTTGTGTGAGCAGCTCGGGGTGAGTCGCACCGTGGTGCGTGAAGCAGTCAAGTCGCTGGTGGCCAAAGGTTTGATCATCACAGGCCCCAAGCTGGGCACCCGGGTGCTGCCCGAAGACCAATGGAATTGGTTCGACCCTGATGTCATCAGCTGGCAATCGCAGTTGGGGCTTACACATGAATTCCTCAAGGACCTGCAGGACTTGCGCCGCGTGGTCGAACCCGCAGCAGTGCGCATGGCAGCCGAGCGGGCGACTGCGCAAGATATTGCCGAGATCGAAGACGCTTTTGCCGGCATGAACAAAGCGGTGCACGAAGGTGGCGATTACGTGACTTTTGATTTGCGTTTCCATCAAGGCTTGCTTCGCGCTTCGCACAACCGAATGTTGATCCAGATGAGCAAGGCCCTGGGCGCTTTGCTGCGCACGAGTTTTGAGATTTCGACCAGTAAACAAGACGGTCCCAAATCGTCCCTGAGCATGCACCGTGAGGTGTTGGACGCGGTGATTGCACAGCAGCCTGACCGTGCAGAAAAAGCCATCTTGAAATTGATCGACGGCGCCAGAGACGACATCCAGCTTGTGTTGGGTACGCGCAAACGCCTGCCCAAAATCACCCGTCCTGCCGCACAACTCAAAGCGGCTTGAAGTTTTTCACCACCACTTCGATTTTTTAACCAGGAGACAAACCATGAAAATGAAGTCCGTACTGAGCGCAGCCTTGGTGGCTGCCGGTATCCTGGTCGGGGCGCAAGCTTCGGCCCAGGAAAAACTCACCGTTTGGTGGGTCAAGGGTTTTTACCCGGCTGAAGATGCTGCGCTGTTCGCAGCCATCAAAAAGTACGAAGCCAAAAACAAGAACGTCAAGATCGAACTGTCTCAGTACCCGATCCAGGACATGATTCCGAAAACCGTCGCAGCGCTGGACTCCGGCAACCCACCGGATGTGGCCTACTCTGATACTTATGACTTCCAAGTCACAGCCTCATGGGCCTATGACGGCAAACTGGAAGACATCTCCAGCGTGATCGACCCCGCCCGTAAACGTTTCGCTCCCAATACGATCGAAACCACTTTCTTGTTGAACAACAAGGAAAGCAAGCGCGCTTATTACGCCTTCCCGATCAAACAACAGACCATGCACATCCAGTACTGGGCTGACATGTTGTCTGAAGCCGGCTTCAAAGAGGCTGACATTCCGACCGGTTGGAAGGATTACTGGAACTTCTGGTGCGACAAGGTGCAACCTGCTTCGCGTCAAAAAACAGGCACTCGCACTTTCGGTATCGGCCAGCCCATGGGCGTGGATGCGACCGACTCGTTCTTCTCGTTCCTGACCTTCATGGACGCCTACAACATCAAGTTGGTCAACGACTCCGGTAAATTGCTGGTGGACGATCCTGATGTCCGCAAGGGTTTGATCCAGGCTGTGACCGACTACACCGCTGTGTATTCCAAGGGTTGCACACCACCGTCTTCGACCAGCTGGAAAGACCCCGACAACAACGTCGCATTCCACAACCGCACCACAGTCATGACCCACAACGCCACGATCTCGATCGCGGCCAAATGGCTCGACGACATGAACAATGCGGCTTTGACTGATGCACAGCGTGCTACGGCCAAGAAGAACTACACCGAGCTGATCAAGACGGCCGGCTTCCCCAACAAGCCCGATGGCTCCAAGATGACTTACCGCGCTGCGATCAAGACCGGTGTGATCTTCAAGGACTCCAAAAACAAGGCGCGTGCCAAGGACTTTGTGGCCTTCATGCTGGCAGAAGAGAACATCACGCCTTACGTCGAAGGTTCTTTGGGTCGTTGGTTCCCTGTGACCAAGGCCGGTCAGCAAAGCAAGTTCTGGCAAGGCGATGTGCACCGTCAAGCGGTGTACAACCAGTTCATGGCTGGGACCTCGACCTTTGAGTTCACCAAGAACTTCCGCTTCACACAGTTGAACAACGAGAACGTGTGGGCCAAAGCCATGAACCGCGTTCTGAACGAAAAAGTGCCGGTTGACAAAGCCGTTGACGAAATGATTGCCCGTATCAAAACCGTGGCAGGTAATTGAGTCTGGTTTGAGTCTGTGAGATGCCGCGTACCGGGGGCCCTGCCGCCCCTTGTGCGCGGCCCCTATTTTGTTTGATTGAATTCACACCATGTCCAACGCAAGCGTAGCTTTGCCAGGGGTTTCAACGCCCGCGAACAAGGGCTCCAATCAATGGGAGTTCTGGGGACGCATGCTGGTTGTGCCCTATTTGCTGATCTTTTTCGTCTTTGTGCTCTTTCCGGTGGGTTATGGCCTGTGGCTGGCCCGGCATCCGGAGAGCTACGTCAAGCTGTTTGACGACCCCATTTTCTTTCGCACCGCCATCAACACTGTGATTTTTCTGGTGGTGGGCATCAATATCAAAATGGCTGTGGCGATGGTCTTGTCGGGTTTTTTTGTGCAGACCCGCTGGTGGATCAAAGTTACCTCCCTGATCTTCATTTTGCCCTGGGCTGTGCCCTCGATCCCGACCATTCTGTCAGTGCGTTTCATGCTCAACCCCGAGTGGGGCGTGATCAATTCGCTCATCTTCCGCCTGAGCGGTGCCGACGGCCCGAACTGGCTGAATGACCCTACACTGGCTTTGTCGTTCTCCATGCTGATGCATATCTGGAAGTCCTTGCCTTTTTGGACTTTGATCCTGCTGGCCGGGCGCTTGTCAATTCCTTCTGAGCAGTACGAAGCTGCTTCGGTCGATGGCGCCACCAACTGGCAGAAATTCAAATTCATCACATGGCCGTCGATGCGCACTTTGTATTTGACGTCCACCATCCTGTCTATGATCTGGACCTTGGGTGACTTCAACTCAGTCTACCTGTTGACCGGTGGCGGCCCTGCTGACTTGACGCATGTGCTGGCTACCTTGGGTATCCGTTACCTGCGCCTGGATCAGGTTGACTTGGCCATGGCATCCATCGTGGTAGCCCTGCCCATGGTCTTGCCCTTGGTGTTTTTCATGATGAAACGTTTGTCAAAGTAAGGACCGTCATGAAACGCATCACCTTCAAATCGGTTGTGACCGAAGCCAAATTGCTGCTGATCGGCATTCCTTTGCTGATCTGGACCTTGATCCCGATCTACCACATGGTTTTATTCGCGATTTCGCCGCGCGACTCGGCGACATCGGGTAAGTTGTGGCCTGACCACCCCACGCTGCAGAACTTTGATTTTGTATTCAACCAAAAGCATTTTTACCTGGACTACTTCTGGCTGCAGATGGGCAACTCGCTGTTGATTGCCACCGCAGTCGGTTTGTTAACCCTGGTGGTGTCTACCTGCGCAGCCTTTGCCATCAGCCGCCTCAAGGTGCCTGGGGGACGCACGGTGATGAACTTGGCTTTGTTCACCTATTTCATCCCGGCTGCTTTTCTCGCCGTGCCCATGTACAAAACCATGGGCGTTTACGGTCTTTTGAACACGCAGTGGGCCTTGATCCTGGCGATGGTCACCATCGCCTCGCCTTATTGCATCTGGGTGCTCAAGCAAGCCTCGGATAAATTGCCCTATGAACTGGACGAAGCCGCTCGCATGGACGGTGCTTCTCCCATGCAGTTGTTCCGTTTGGTGTATTTGCCGTTGATGGTGCCTTCGCTCGTCGCTGTGGGCACCTATGCCCTGCTGTTGGCTTGGAACGAATACCTCTACGCCTTCTTGCTGTTGTCGAATGACAAGGACGTCACGCTGTCGGTGGCACTGGGTAACTTTTTGTCGGCCGACGATTCGCCTTGGGAGTTGTTGATGACGACCGGGCTGATCTATGCCATGCCCCCTGCGGCAATCTACTACACCTTCAAACGCTACATGGTGTCAGGCTTGACGGCCGGTGCTGTGAAGAGCTGAACCTTCATACGAATTGCAGAGACATTATGGCCACCGTATCATTTAAAAACATCAAAAAATCCTTCGGCAAAACCGACATCATCCACGGCATCAGCTTTGACATCACGGATGGCGAGTTTGTGGTGCTGGTTGGCCCTTCGGGCTGCGGCAAGTCCACTTTGCTGCGTATGCTGGCGGGCCTAGAGGAGATCACCGGAGGTGAGATCCTTATCGACGACAAGGTCGTGAACGACCTGGAGTCTAAAGACCGCGACATTGCAATGGTGTTCCAAAGCTATGCGCTGTACCCTCACATGACGGTGCGCGACAACATGGCCTTCAGCTTGCTGCTGCGCAAAGCCGATCCTGAAAAAACCAATGAGCGGGTCGCCCATGCCGCGAAAATTTTGAACCTCGAACATTTGCTCCACCGCTTTCCGCGTGAGCTGTCTGGCGGTCAACGCCAACGGGTGGCCATGGGACGTGCGATTGTGCGCGACCCCAAAGTCTTTTTGTTCGACGAGCCCTTGTCTAACCTCGACGCCAAGTTGCGTGTGGCGATGCGTGCCGAAATCAAGGCCCTGCATCAGCGCCTGAAAACCACCACCGTGTATGTGACCCACGACCAGATCGAAGCCATGACCATGGCCGATCGCATTGTGGTGATGCAAGACGGCATCATCGAGCAGATTGGCACGCCCTTGGAGTTGTTTGATCGCCCTGGCAATTTGTTTGTGGCGCAGTTCATTGGGTCACCCGCCATGAACGTGGTGAAAGGCGTGCTGCATTTGGATGGCAACCAGTCACATGTGCAAGCTGAAAACACTGCCTGGCCTGCGCTGCCTGTGACGTCTGGCCAGAATGGCCAAGCCGTTCATTACGGTGTGCGCCCAACTGACATCACCTTGACCCAAGCAGGGCAGGGCATTGCGGCGCAAGTGGTGGTGGTGGAGCCTACGGGCGCCGAAACCGAATTGCTGGTCAAGGTCGGCGCCTTCCAATTGGTGGTGACCTTGCATGGCCGCACATCGGCCCAACCCGGTGAAACCGTGTACTTGCACATCGACCCGGCCAAGACCCATATGTTCGACGCGGCATCGACCCAACGATTGAGCTGACCATGCAACAGACACCAAGCCGTTTGGTGGTGATGGGGGTCAGTGGTTGCGGCAAAAGCACTTTGGGCCGTTTGTTGGCCGCCCGACTGGGCGTGCGTTTTGTCGAAGGCGATGAACTGCACAGCCCCGCCAATGTTGCCAAGATGGCGGCTGGCCAGGCCCTGACCGATCATGACCGTGCTGAATGGTTGCATGCCTTGTCAGCCATTCTGGCTGAGGCCCGCGACCAGCATCAAGGCGTAGTGGTCGCCTGTTCAGCTTTGAAAAAAGCCTACCGCAACATCTTGCGTCAAGGCGCAGCAGATGCCCTGTTTGTGCATCTGCAAGGCAGCGAGTCCGTGCTGATGCAGCGTATGCAACAACGCCCCACCCATTACATGCCGCCTTCTTTGCTGCAAAGCCAATTGGCGATCTTGGAATCACCTGAAGCCGATGAGGCCGCCTTGACCCTGGATGTGATGACACTGCCCGAGCAGCAATGCCAGCAAGTCATCTCGCACTTGCAAACTTTGAGCCCCCATGCGGTGGCGCACCACTGAAACTCATGATCACAGCTTCTACTTTCCGACTCGATGGCCGACTGGCCTTGGTCACCGGTTCCTCCGCCGGTATCGGTCTGGCCCTGGCCCGCGGATTGGGCCAAGCAGGGGCCACTATCGTGCTCAACGGCCGCAATGCCGCCCCTTTGGCCGCAGCGGCGCAGCTGCTGCGCAGCGAAGGCCTCACCGTGCATGAACGTGCTTTCGATGTGACCGACGCGACCCAAGTCCAGGCGCAGGTGGCGGATATCGAAAAGCAGATTGGCCCGATCGAGATCCTGATCAACAACGCTGGCATTCAACGCCGTGGCCCCTTGCATGAATACGCGCACAGCGACTGGCACGACATCATGCAAACCAATTTGAACAGCGTGTTCTTTGTGGGGCAGACTGTGGCCCAGCACATGATCACGCGTGGTCGCGGACGTATCGTCAACATCTGTTCGGTGCAAAGTGAACTCGGTCGCCCGGGTATTGCGCCCTACATGGCCACCAAGGGCGCCGTGAAAATGCTCACCAAGGGCATGGCCGTGGATTGGGGCCCATTGGGATTGAATGTGAACGGCATCGGCCCCGGTTACTTCAAAACCGAATTGAACGAAAAGTTGGTCAATGACCCCACCTTCAGCGCCTGGCTGACCAACCGCACACCTAATCGCCGTTGGGGCGAAGTGCAAGAGCTGGCGGGCGCCGCCGTGTTTTTGGCCAGCGATGCTTCGACTTTTGTCAACGGCCACATTTTGTATGTTGACGGTGGCGTGACAGCCCAACTCTGAAAGGAAAGAAGATGCGCGCCATTGTTTGCCACGCTCCCGAAGATCTGCGGATTGACGCACAAACCTCCGAAGCCCCAGGCCCGGGCCAATTGCAAGTGCGCGTGGCTTACGGAGGTATTTGCGGCTCTGATTTGCATTACTTTCAACACGGGGGCTTTGGCACGGTGCGCATCAAAGAGCCCATGGCGCTGGGGCATGAGGTCTCAGGCATCGTCTCGGCCGTGGGGCCAGGCGTCACTGCTTTCCGTGCAGGTCAACGCATTGCGATTTCGCCTTCACGTCCTTGTTTCGCGTGTGCATATTGCCAAAAGGGTCAGCACAACCATTGCCTGGACATGCGCTTTTACGGCAGCGCCATGCGCTTTCCTCATATCCAAGGCGCTTTTCGCGAAAGCCTGATCATTGAAGAACACCAGGCCCATGCCTTGAATGACCGCTTGAGTTTGTCGGAAGCGGCGTTGGCTGAACCTCTTTCTGTGGGTTTGCATGCGATTCAGCGTGCGGGTTCGGTGTTTGGCAAACAGGTGCTGGTCACGGGCTGCGGCCCGATCGGTGCCTTGCTGATTGCCGGTTTGCGCCGCGCTGGAGCTGCCCGTATCGTGGCGGTGGATTTGGCGGATGGGCCCCTGGCCTGTGCCCGCGAGATGGGAGCCGATGAAACCATCAACCTCGTCAACCAGCCCGATGCCTTGGCGTCGTTCGCCCTCAACAAAGGCACGTTCGATGTGATGTTTGAAGCCTCTGGCAGCGACAAAGCTTTGCGTGCCGGGCTCGATGTGGTCATGCCGCGTGGCGTGATCGTGACCATTGGTTTGGGAGGTGATTCCACCTTGCCTTTGAACCAATTGGTCAGCAAAGAACTGGAGTTGCGCGGGACCTTCCGCTTTCATCCTGAATTTGCCGTGGCGGTGCGCTTCTTGAATGAAGGGCTCATCAACGGTAAGCCCGTCATCTCGCATGTGATCCATTTGGACCAAGCCGAATCGGCCTTCCGGCTCGCAGCTGACAAGAGCCAGGCCATGAAAGTGCAAATCGACTTTGGCGCTGAAGCCTTGGCTTGAATACCTCAAGAATCACCATGACCACTTTTCAAAAAATTGTCCTTTTCACTGATACCGATGGCCGAGCCAAATTCCGTGAAGAATCGGTGGCGCTGACGGACGGTACCCCACAAAGCCAGCTGTCCACCTTGATGGCCAGTGGCGGCTACCAGCTGCGTCACAGTCCAGCGGGTTTTCGCAGTCAATTCCATTGCTCAGGCCATAACCAGTGGGTGTTCATCTTGAACGGCCACATGGAGATCGGCTTGCAAGACGGCTCCAGCCGGGTCTTCAGCCGCGGTGACCACTTTTACTCTGCTGACACCTTGCCACCGGGTGCCACTTTCGACCCCCAAGTGCATGGCCATTGGAGCCGGCAATTGGGCGACGAACCTTTGGTGACTTTGTTTGTGCGTGGATGAACTGACAAATACATAGACGGAAAAAAGCCCCGCTTGCGGGGCTTTTTGGTGAGTGCAGAGACCTCAACGACCGAAAGAGCGGCCACCGCCACCACCGCGGTTCCCACCGCCGCCGCCATAACCACCCCCCCCGCCGCCTCCATGGCGACGTTGACCGCCACGACCTGCGGCCAGGCTGTCGATGCTGGTGCGTGTGGGGTCAGGCTGCCCTCCTGCATTGCCGTTGCTGCGACGGGGTTGGTCGCGGCGGGCAAATTGGTTAGTCATCAAGGGGTCGATGTGGCGTGGCAATTCATCACCATCACGGCGCGGGCCGCGATCACCACGGGGCGCGTTGCTGCGCGGTGGGCGCTGATCACCTCGGGGGTCAAAACGGCCTTCTGGACGACCGCCTTCGCGGGGTCCTTCGCCACCTTCCGTGCGGCCGTCAAAGCGGGGTCCGCCTTGCGGACCGCCACGGCGTGAAGGAGGAGGACCATTGCGCGAAGGGCGGGGGCCGTTCGCACGGGGGCTGCCGTCGCCTTGCGGGGCTTTGGACTCACGAATGCGTTGCATCATTTCGCCGCGTGCTGCTTTGGCTGCGGCTTGCATCACGTCACGGCTTGGCGGGCGACCGGCGCCGCCCCACAGGGTCTGGCGTCCCATGGCAATGGGCTCGGCTTTCTCGCCTGGCTCGGGGCCAAAACCTTCGAGCAATTCCACGGCAATTTCTTGCTTGGTGAATCGTTCGATTTCCATCATGAAACCTTCTTCGTCCAAGCACACCAAGCTCACGGCTTCGCCGCTGGCGCCCGCTCGGCCTGTGCGGCCAATGCGGTGAACATAGTCTTCAGAGACGTTGGGGATCTCGTAGTTCACCACATGTGGCAAGTCTTCGATGTCGATACCGCGGGCAGCAATGTCGGTGGCCACCAAAGCACGGATCTCACCGCTCTTGAAGCCCGCCAGGGCTTGCGTGCGGGCGGTCTGGCTCTTGTTGCCGTGCAGGGCCATGGCCTTGATGCCATGCTTGGTGAGGTAGTCGGCCACATTGTTGGCGCCAAATTTGGTACGGGTGAACACCAGCACCTGGCTCCAGTTGTGCTTGTTGATGATGTGCACCAGTACTTCTTTTTTCTTGCCGCGACCCACGGGATGGATCACTTGGCTGATGCGTTGTACCGTGGTGTTGCTGGGCGTGACCTGGATGCTTTGCGGGTTCTTGAGCAAATTGCCAGCCAGCTCGCGGATCTCGTCAGAGAAGGTGGCTGAGAACAGCAGGCTTTGCTTGTCTTTGGGCACCATGGCCAGGACTTTTTTCACATCGTGAATGAAGCCCATGTCTAGCATGCGATCGGCTTCATCGAGCACCAAAATTTCAATGCTCGACAAATCCAAAAAGCCTTGACCCGCCAGGTCCAGCAATCGGCCGGGGGTGGCTACCAGAATGTCCACGCCGCGCTTGATGCGGTCGATTTGTGGCTTCATGCCTACGCCACCAAAAATCACGGTGGAGTTCAGTTCAAGGTACTTGCCGTAGTCGCGCACCGACTCTTCGACCTGGGCAGCCAGTTCGCGGGTGGGTGTGAGCACCAAGGCGCGTATGGCTTTGCCGCCAAATTTGTTCTGGCCAGGCTCGCTCAGGCTGAGCTTGTGGAGCATGGGCAAGGTGAAGGCCGCTGTTTTACCGGTGCCGGTTTGGGCCCCCGCCAACAGGTCTTGGCCCGCCAGCACTGCAGGAATGGCCTGTGCTTGGATAGGTGTAGGGGTTTCGTAGCCTTGCTCGAGCACGGCTTTCAGGATGGCCGGAGCCAGATTCAATTCAGTAAAGTTCATTCAAGGAGCGCTGATTCCAGCGCAGGGCATCGGCTTATCAGGCTGTTCGGGACAGCCGCCAGTCAAAGACCGATGGGATTCACAGGTGAGCATGGAAACCACCAACAGAAAGTTGGGGTCAGGCTCCAGCAGAAGTGCTGATGTTGCGGCAACTGGAGGCGGCAACCTGTGCATTGTCGCACGAATTTGAAATGTGGGGCTCGCCGCCTGAGCCTGTGCTTCGGTACACTTCAAAAAACATGACCACTGCATCTGACTTTTTGCTCCAGCCCGGCTTCATGGTGGTCCATGGCAACCGCCTAGAAGACCTGCGTGAGCTGGTCGTAGAGGTGGTGCAGCGCGACCCTTTGCCTCCCCTGCAGCCCGAAGTCTTTTTAGTGCAAAGCAATGGCATGAAGCACTGGCTCGAACTGGCGCTCGCGCAAGACGATGCCTTGGGTATTTGCGCCGCCACCCGTATGGAGTTGCCCTCTGCCTTTTTGTGGCAAATGTACCGAACAGTGCTGGGTGCCCAAGCTGTGCCAACGCAAATGCCTTTTGACAAAGCTGCCTTGGTCTGGCGATTGATGCGCCTATTGCCCAGTCTGACCGTGCAAGGTGGGGTGTACACCCCTTTGCAGCACTATTTGGCCAGCGACGAGGATGGTCGCAAAGGCTACCAATTGGCTCAGCAAGTTGCCGATGTGTTCGACGGCTACCAAAGCTACCGAGCCGACTGGCTGAGCGATTGGGCCGCCGGGCGCGATGTATTGGCTACCCCTTCAGGCTCGATGCCCTTGCCCGATGACCAAGCTTGGCAAGCGATATTGTGGCGAGCAGTGCTGCAGGATGTCGGCCCTGAGCAAGCCCAGGCTTCACGCTCGGTCGTGCACGCGAATTTCATGCAGGTCTTGCAAGCGCGTGATGCACAAGACCGGCCTGCCGGTTTGCCGCAGCGCATTGTGGTGTTTGGCATCTCTGCCTTACCCATGCAAGCGGTCGAAGCCCTGGCCGCGCTGGGCCGGTTTGCACAGGTCTTGATGGTGGTGCAAAACCCCTGTCGCTATTACTGGGGTCATGTGGTCACTGCACGCAGTGGCCCTGTTCAACGCAGCCGCCAACCCACCCACAATGGCGTGCCCGTGAAAGAGCTGATCTTCGACCCGGCCCAACTGCATCGCGAAGCACCGCCTTTACTGGCTTCGTGGGGTCAGCAAGGGCGTGATTACTTGCACCTGCTCGAAGCTTTTGACCAACCTGAGCACTATGCGCATGTTTTGCCACGGATCGATGTGTTCGTGCCCCCCACCGCTGAGCCCGGGCAGCCACGCAATCAATTGCAAGTGCTTCAGGCTGACATGCTCGAGCTCGCGCCTATGCCTGAAGCGCCTGAGTCCGAGCCGCGCAACGATGGCGCAATCCGTTTAGTGACCACACATTCCGCGCAGCGCGAGCTGGAAGTCTTGCATGACCAGATCTTGGCTTGGCTCGACGCAGACCCCACCTTGCTGCCGCGTGATGTGATGGTCATGGTGCCCGACATGGCGCCTTATGCTTCGCACATCCAGGCGGTGTTTGGCCGCTTCGCCAGCGGCCAGACGCGGCATGTGCCTTTTTCAGTGGCCGACACCACCTCGCGGGATATGCCCTTGGTGCAAGCGCTTGAGCGCTTGCTCGGCTTGCCCACCTCGCGCATCAGTCTGGCCGACTGGCTGAGTATGTTTGAAGTGGCGGCTGTGCAAAAACGTTTTGGTTTGCAAGTTGACGATGTGCAAGTCTTGCACCAGTGGGTCACCGACGCGGGTGTGCGTTGGGGCCTGGATGCCAAGCACCGCCAAAGTTTTGGCGTGCCAGGCATTCCCGATGCCGAGCAGAACACCTGGGCATTTGGCTTGCGTCGTTTGCTTTTGGGCTATGCCAACGGTACAGGTCCTGCCTGGCAGGGCATACAACCTTTGGCTGAAGTGGGCGCCATGAGTGCGCAATGGATCGGCAGTCTGGCTGAATGGCTGGAGGTCATGCACAGCACCTGGCAAGCTTTGTCTCAAGCCCAGAAACCCGCCGATTGGGTGCATACCCTGCAGAATTTACTGGCGCAATTTTTTGAAGCCAGTGACGATCACGACGAACGTGTGCTGGCCCAACTTCAACGCGAGTTGCAGCGATGGCTACAGTGGTGCCAACAGGCCGAGTTGAGCAGCGAACTGCCATTGGTGGTGGTACGTGAGCATTGGTTGTCGCAAATCGAAAGCCCGGGGTTGCATCAACGCTTTCTGGGTGGCGGCGTGCAGTTCGCCACGCTCATGCCGATGCGATCGATCCCTTTCAAGATCGTGTGTTTATTGGGCATGAACGATCAAGATTACCCACGCCAAGCCGCGCCCAGAGACTTCGACTTGATGGCGAAGTCCTGGCGAGCGGGCGATAGATCTCGCCGTGAAGACGACCGGTATTTGTTCCTCGAAGCGATCTTATCGGCGCGGCAAAAACTCTACATCAGCTGGCAAGGCCACCGCTCGACCGACCATGCCGAGCAACCGCCGTCGGTCCTGGTGTCACAGCTGAGGGATGTGCTGCAAGCACGTTTTGCCGATGCTCCCCAACCACAGCAGCAACCATTGCAGCCTTTCTCCAAGCGCTATTTCGAGGAGGGGAGCGAATTTTCCACTTATGCCAGAGATTGGCAGCTGGCCATGCACAGTCCTGACGGCGAGGCATGCGTGCAAGCGAGCCGCACCAGCGCGGTTACCCATTTGGCGGCATGGGCCACCCCGCCTGCTGTATTGGATGTTGAAGCTTTGCAGCGATTTTTGCGTCAACCGGTCGAAGCTTATTGGCGTCAACGATTGGATGTGCACATTCCCCGGCCAGAAGAGGCCGTGCCCGAGGACGAGCCCTTTGAACTCGATGGCCTGGCTCAGTACCTCTTGGGGCAAGCGCTTTTGCAAGGCGGGAGTGCCGAAGCAGCCTTGCATATATTGCAGGCCCAAGGGCGCTTGCCCTTGGCCGCTGCGGGCCAACGCCTGGGTCAGTCTTTGTTGGCCAAGGCAAACATCGTGCGTGAACGCGCTCATGCATGGCAGGCTGCCTGCCCTGAAGCCATACCCGCGGAAAACGTGGACTTGCTGTGCGAGGGATTTCGCATCACAGGCGCTGTGAAGGGCCTGTGGCAAGGGCCTTCCGGGTGCTTGCAAATCCACATGCGGCCTGGCGCCATTTCGCAAGGCAAGCCTCTTCATCCTCGCTGGGAGCAATGGGTCGACCTTTGGGTAGCTCATGTGTTGTTGTGCGCCATGGGCCGTCCTGTGCAAAGCGTGTTGCTGGGTATCGACGGCGAATGCCACCTGTCGGCCCTGAGCCGACCCGAAGCGCAGGCGCAACTGAGTGCGTGGCTTTTGGCCTATCAGCAAGCCTGGCAAGCGCCTTTGCCTGTGACTTTGCGCACGGCTTTGGCTTATCTGCATGTGTTGCAGTACCAAAGGGAAAAGCTCTCAGAAAATTCCAGCGACATGGCCATAGAGTTAGATGATCAAGTCGCCTGGCTCGCCGTCTGCGATGCGTTTGAGGGAACTGATTTCTCGCCCGGCGAGTGGCAGCGTTCAGCATATCTGCAGCGATCGTTTGATCATGTAGACGAGCTCGCTGAAGGGCTTGCGCAATGGGCGCAGTCAATGTACGGCGGCTTGATTGCACAAGTCCAATTTCAAGGCGAGCGCGCTGAGTCCGCTGATAGTGAGGCAGCATGAATATTCTGCCCTTGGACCCTCTGAGACTGCCTTTGCAAGGTATTCAAGTCATTGAAGCCAGTGCGGGTACCGGAAAAACATACACCGTGGCAGCGCTGTATGTGCGCTTGGTTTTGGGTCACGGCTGCAGTGCATTGACACCGCCCCAAATTTTGGTGATGACCTTCACCGAAGCGGCCACTGCCGAGTTGCGCGACCGGATTCGTCTACGGTTGATGGCGGCGGCCAAAGCCTTTCGCCAACCACAGATTCCCGCCGATGCTGATGCCTTCTTGCAGGCGCTAATGGCCAGTTATGCCGACACAGAATGGCCCCAGTGCGCTTGGCGCCTAGAGGCGGCAGCGCAGTGGATGGATGAGGCCGCGATCTTTACCATCCATGGCTGGAGTTCACGCATGCTGCGTGAGCATGCTTTTGACTCGTCGAGTTTGTTCGCGCAAAGCACCGTCGAAGACGGCGCCTCCATGAAGCTTCGCGCGACCACCGACTATTGGCGCCAATGGTATTACCCTTTGTCTCTCGATCAATGGAGCGCTTTGGACAAGGTAGGCCACACGCCAGAGGCCTTGATGAAAAACCTGGCGCCTTACTGGCGCGAGCAAGAACGTCAGCCGCTGACAGATCCTGCTCCAGCACTGCCCGATCCGCTCGAAGTGATTGGTCTTTGGTGCGAGGCGCAAGCCAGAGTGTTGGCGCTGCAAGAGGTTGCCCGTGCGATGTGGCTGGCCAATGGTCCCGCGCTGGCAGCGCAATTGAGCCAAGCCATGGATCGGGACTTGAATGGTAGTTCCTACCGCGCAGCTGACCGGGCTGGCTATTTGAACCAGTTGCTGGCTTGGAGTGAAGGCTCGAACTTGAGCGAGAAAGTGCGCAGCAAATTCAGTCTCCACACGCTGAAAAGCAAAGTCAAAAAAAACCAAGCTATTCCGGTCGATCACCATGGCGCTTATGCCGCCATGCAGGCGTGGGACGATGCTGCATGTAGCCTGCACAGCCCACACGAGGCCTTGCTGGCGCATGCAGCGCAACACATTGCGCAAAACTATGACCGGCACAAAGCACAGCTGGCGCAATTTGATTTTGCAGACCTCTTGACCCGACTGCATGCCGCCTTGCACCAGCCCAACTCACGACTGGCCGAGACCATTCGCAGGCAATACCCTGTGGCCTTGGTCGATGAGTTCCAGGACACCGACGCTTGGCAATGGGGCGCGCTTTCCCGGATCTACCCCGAAGCCCAGGCCACCGATACGGGGCTGTTGCTGATCGGAGACCCCAAGCAAGCGATTTACAGTTTCCGAGGCGCTGACCTGGGCACCTATTTGGAAGCTCGCCAACAGGCCCAAGCGGTGCATACCCTCTCGCATAATTACCGCTCCACGCCGCAAGTGATCCGTGCGGTGAATCATGTTTTCTTGAAGGCGCAAGAACCCTTTGGTGCAGTGACTTTCACGGCTGCTGTGCCACCCGAAACCCCCAACGCCCAGCCGCTTCAGCGCAGCAGCACGCCCTGTATTCAGCCGGCCATGACGGTATGGCACGCACAGGCTGCCAAACCCTGGAGCCAAGAAGACTATGTGCGCTCCATGGCTGCCGTCTGCGCCAGTGAAATGGTTCGTTTGCTGAGCAGCGGCGATGTCCAACCTGCTGACTTGGCCGTATTGGTGCGCGATGGACGTGAAGCGCGATCGATTCGGCAAGCTTTGCAGCAGCGCGGCGTGCGCAGTGTCTACTTGTCTGAGCGCGACAGTGTTTATGCCACGCCGGAGGCGCTGGATCTGTGGCATGTTCTACGCGCGGTGGCGCAGCCACAATCGGTCAGGCGCTTAAAGGCGGCCTTGACCTGCCGCACCCTGGGCATGTCAGCTTCAGAGATCGAGCAGTGTGTTCAAGACGAAGCTGCCTGGGACCTTCAGGTTGAGCGCTTTGGTCGATGGCACCAAGTGTGGCTGCATCAAGGGTTGTGGCCTATGCTGTCCCAATGCCTGCATGAACAACAGATTCCGCAACGGCTGATGGCTCAAGGTGCCGATGCCGAGCGCCGATTGACCAATCTGCTGCACCTGGGGGACTTGCTGCAAAAAGCCAGCATGAACCTGCAAGGGCAGGGCGCTTTGTTGCGCTATCTGGCCGATCAGTTGCATAACCCTCAGGCCAGTGGCGATACTGCCCAAATGCGCCTGGAAACCGACGCTGAACTCGTTCAGGTGATCACCATGCACAAGTCCAAGGGTTTGCAGTTCCCAGTGGTATTTCTGCCTTTTGTGGCCAACTTCCGAACCGAAAAAAAGGAATCTCGCCGCAGTGATGTCGACCGCTTGGAAGAAGACAAGCGCTTGCTGTATGTGGCCTTGACCCGCGCTAAACAGGCTCTTTATTTGGGTGTGGCTGCCCGCGCCAAAGATATAGTCGCTGGCCCGCCCTTCAGCCGGTCAAGCGCATTGAGTGAGCTCTTGGGGCGGCAAAGCCTGACCGATCTGCCCGAGCGCCTGAAGGTATGGGCCGAGTGCGATGACATCCAGGTGCTCAGCGTTCCAGAGGCGTCTGACGCTTGTTACTTACCCGCTGCCTCCGCCAAGGGTGTTCAAAGCGCATTGACGCCCACACGCTCCCATGCGAACTCTTGGTGGATGGCCAGCTTCAGTGCGCTGACCCGCAAATCAGAATACCGCGAGCAGCAGGCCTCATTGCCCAGCGAATCTGATGACCGTTGGCAGGATGCGCAAACCGACAGCTTACCCACCGAGTTGCGCACCGAACTGCTCACCCCAGACGTACCTGCGCAGAATCTGCGTTTCAATGCTTTCAAGGCGGGCAGTGCTTACGGCACCTTGCTGCATGATCTGCTGGAATGGCAGTTGAAGGAAGGCTGGCCTTTGTCCACTGCCAGTTCAGCGGACATCGATGCCGCGCATCGGTGGACACAACTGTGGGACACTCAAACCGCGTCCCTGCAATTGGACCGGCCTCAATGTGACTTGTTGGCGTCCTGGTTGGTCCAGATTGCTGACACACCGCTGCACTTGGGATCGGTTTTGAATGACCCCCTCACCCCGGATCTGCGTTTATCTCAAATGAACAGCCGCAACTCATGGCCGGAGATGAATTTCACGTTGTGCACCCATGGTGTCAAAGCACAATCGTTGGATGCGATCATCACCCGCCATGTGTTGCCAGGCATGGCACGCGAGCCCTTGCAAGCGCGCTCACTGCACGGTTTGTTGACCGGGTTCATGGATGTGGTGTTGGAGCACCAAGGTCGTTATTACGTGCTGGACTACAAGTCCAACAAACTCGAGGGCTACACCCCTACTGATTTATCGCAGGGCATGTTGGCGCATCGGTATGACGTGCAAGCCAGCTTGTATCTATTGGCTATACATCGTTTGCTGCAAGCGCGTTTGCCCGGCTACGACTACAACACCCACATGGGCGGTGCGGTGTACCTGTTTGCCAGGGGCATTGACCAAACGGGTGCTGGTGTTTGGGCTGCTCGTCCGCCACAGGACATGGTCATCGCGCTGGATGCGGCCTTCAAGGAACAGGTATGAACAGCCACACACCTGGCTCTGCCGCTTGGCTGTCCCTGCGGGCCCTGGACCGGGCTTTGGTAGGGTTTTTACAGTCGCAATCGCCGTGCAATGATCCGCGCCACATCTGGCTTGCAGCATTGACCAGCTACCAGTTAGGTCGCGGTCATGCCTGTCTGGATGTGAGGGCCTTGACTGAGCAGCCCGCCAGCCTACTGGGTTGGACAGCGGAACAAGCACGTGCATTGCCAACAGATTGGTTGAGGGCGTTGGATCACTGGACTTGGGCTCAAGGCGAAGGCAGCCCCTTGATACTGGCGGGCCCGCCTGGAGCCCCGCGTGTGTATCTGCGCCGCGCTCATGCGGCTGAGCAATTGATCCGATCTTGCATTGCACAGCGGCTGCAGCAGACTTTCTCGGTAACCGGCTTACAGCAATATTTGCAGGATTTATTTGGCCCCGCAGACACGCAAGCCTTGGATTGGCAACGCGTCGCCTGCGCCTTGGCTACACGTTCGGCTTTGACCTTGA